>JAGGTS010000063.1 GCA_021163625.1 bacterium
AATCTTAAAATCATTATTGAAGCGGCTAAAAAAAGAGGGGAGGTTCCAGAACATATTCTTTTTTATGGCTCAAGCGGGTTGGGGAAAACAAGCCTTGCCTATCTTTTAGCAAAAGAAATTGGCGTTGATATAAAAACAACCTCTGGCCCTGCAATTGAAAGAGCGGGTGACCTTGCGGCAATACTGACAAATTTAAACGAAAACGCTGTTTTGTTTTGTGATGAAATACACCGCTTAAATAAAACTTTAGAGGAATACCTCTATCCCGCGATGGAAGATTTTAAACTGAATCTCGTATTAGGGAAAGGGCCAATGGCAAGAACAATGGATATTAAAGTCCCGCGATTTACTTTAATAGGAGCAACAACAAGGCTTGCCTTAATTTCTTCGCCTTTAAGGGCGAGGTTTGGAGCTATCTTTGGATTAAATTTTTACCAGATAAAAGACATTGAAGAAATACTCAAGAGGTCAGCAGCTCTTTTGCACATCAAGGCAGAGAGAGACGCCTTAAAAATTATCGCTAATTCTTCACGCTTCACGCCGAGAACAGCAAACCATCTTTTAAAAAGAGTAAGAGACTTTGCCCAAGTCAAAGGAGATGGCATAATTACAAAGGAGGTTGCAAAAAAGTCGCTATCATCGCTTGAAATCGACCAGCTTGGGCTTACTCTAAACGACAGAAAGCTTTTAGAAGTGATTATAAAAAAATTTAATGGAGGGCCTGTTGGGCTTCAAGCTTTAGCAGCGGCAACTGCCGAAGAAATTGACACTATTTTAGATATTTATGAGCCATATTTAATGAGAATCGGCTTTATCCAACGAACGCCAAGGGGAAGGGTGGCAACAAAAGCCGCCTGGGCGCACCTTGGCGTTGCCGGATTTAACAGGCAAGGCCCCCTGATTTAGCGAAAAGGCAAAACGGCTGTTTTAATAAATTTTTTTTGAGAAGTTTAAATATGGCAAAGCTTTTAAAAATATTTTTTACTATGCATTTATTTGTCCTTTTCCCGTCCGTTTGCCTTGCTCTATCTAATAGTTGCCAGCAAAAAGTGGTTATAAATGAAATTGCTTGGATGGGAGACAGCGCTTCCTATAAAAACGAATGGATAGAACTAAAAAACCGAACAAACTCCCCGATAAGCATCGACAGTTGGAAACTTGTTTCAAAAAATGGGTTAAATATTGAACTGAGGGGCACAATCCAAAAAAATGGCTTTTTCCTTTTAGCTCGAAACCAACCATACATTCAAGGCATAAAAGCAGATGTTGTCTATAAAGGGAGTTTAAACAATAAAGGTGACGACCTAATGCTTTTTGATAAAACAGGCAGAATAATTGACAGGGCAGATTTTCTTTCAGGTTGGCCCGCTGGCAACAATAAATCAAAGCAAACAATGGAAAGAATAGAAAAAACTGCAACAAATAACAGCCGAGAGTTTGCCTGGCAAACAAGCAGGAAGCAAAACGGCACCCCAAAAGCTAAAAATAGCAAATATGCGCCAATAGAGAAGAAACCAGTAGAAAAGAAAAACATAAACAGCAGCCTTCTTTTGGCAGACGCATCAAATTTTTCAGACGGGCAAAAAAAGGGGTTTTATACCTTTTTTGAGGCAACGGCAATAGCGTTTTTGTCGGCTTTTATCGTTTTAATTTTAAAGAAAAAAGAGCAGAAGGTTGATTTTTAGCTCTTTTTAAATTAGAATTTCTATATGTCAGGACATAGCCATTTTCACTCAATTAAACACAAAAAGGCAGCTGAAGATAAAAAGAGAGGGAAAATTTTTTCAAAGTTTGCAAAGATGATAGCAGTTGCGGCGAAAGATGGGACAGACCCCTCTTCGAACCCTAAATTAAGGCAGGCGCTCGAGCAAGCGCGGTCTTTTAATATGCCAAAAGAAAATATTGAAAGGGCAATTAAAAGGGGAAGCGGTCAAATAGAAGGGAAAAAACTTGAACAGGCAACCTATGAAGCTTTTGGGCCGGACAGAATAGCTATTATTTTAGAATGTATAACAGACAACAAAAACAGGACGCTTTCTGAAATAAAACAAATTCTCCAAAGACATGGCGGCAAGCTTGCTGAATCAGGATCAGTAAAATGGCTTTTTGAAAAAAAAGGCGTAATTGTGATAGAAAATAAAAACCAAGAAGAAAACAGCAACCAAAAAAAACAAGAAGAACTGGAGCTTTCAGCTATTGAAGCAGGGGCAGAAGACACTAAATGGGATAATGATGCCCTTATCGTTTATACCAAACCAGACGAATTGGAAAAAGTGAAAAAAAATTTAGAAAAAAAGGGGGTAGAAATAAACTCTTTTTCTCTTGACTGGGTTGCCAAGGAAGCAATCAAGGCCGGACAAAAAGAAAGGAAAAAAATAGAGGAGCTCTTTGAAGACTTGGATGAAAGTGAAGATGTCCAAGACTTCTTTTCAAATATAGAAGAGTAATCTGGTAACTCCAAGCCTTGCTTAAAGGCAAAAATATGACAATTATCGGCATTGATCCAGGAACAGCAACAACAGGCTACGGCATTATTGAAACTAAAGAAAAAATAGATAATTTTAATATAGGACAAAAAAAGAGAGGAAAAGACAACCAACAATCGGTCATAAAAAAAGTTGGGCAACGAAAAACAGAAGCAAGGATGATAGCTTATGGCGTTATCAAAACAACCCCTGGGCTTAATCCTGAAAAAAGGCTTAAAACTCTCTACACTAAACTCTCCTCGCTGTTAAACAAATTTAAGCCGGACATACTTGTAGTGGAGAAAGTCTACTTCGCAAAAAATATTAAAACAGTAATACCAGTAAGCGAGGCAAAGGGTGTTATTTTGCTCGCTGCTTCTAAAAAGAACATTAAGGTCTTACAAGTAACTCCTCTCCAGATAAAGATGTCTATCTGCGGTTATGGCAGGGCAGACAAATCCCAAGTCCAGAAAATGGTTAAAGAATTTTTGGGATTGGAAAAAGTGCCAAAACCAGATGATGCTGCCGATGCACTAGCGGCCGCTATCTGCTACCCCTTATCTTTTACTAGATTTAATTAATGTTCCAAACCTATGTTCTCGCGCTTTTTCTGTTGGTGTTTTATTAAAAACCTTGTTTTAGCTTTAGCTAAATTTAGGTCTTGACAAAGAGTTTAAAGTTTGTACAATTCTGATTATATAAAAAGAAAGGTCGCTTGTTTTAGAAGTACACCAAAATATTATGGCAATAAAAAACGATATTTTATATAATATTTATGGTGAAGTTGACCTGCCAGAAGAAGACGATTTAGACCAGTATGAAAATTTTGAGGATGAAGACTTAGACCAAGAAGAGGAAGAAGAGGAAGAAAAATTTGGCAGCGAAGAAGATGAGGGCGAAAACGAAGACGAGTTTGAAAATGAAGAAACAACCGATGACAGGGAGCTTGACGAAGAAAGTGGCTGGTAGAATATGCCCCACCCAATTTGTTAAAAAAAATGGAGGGTGGGGTTTTAAATTACAAAGAATTTAGATATGATGTTTAAAAGACAAAAATATCTTATCCGGATAAAAAAATTAAAATAATTTATGCCCTATGGTTAAAAGAAGTTATAGAAAAAAAGTTTACAATAAGAAAAAAAGGGCTTTAAAGATAATCGCTGTTTTCGGTTTTATCTTGTTGGGCATCTTTATCAGCGGAGCCGCTCTGTTTGTTTATTATACTAAAGACCTGCCAAGACCGGAAAAATTTACAGAAGGATTAATATCACAGCCGACAGAAATTTATGACAGAAGCGGCAAGATTTTACTCTACGAAATTGTCGGCAAGGAAAGAAGAAAGATTGTAAGTTTTGACAAAATTCCAGAGCACCTCAAAAAAGCAGTAATTACTGCCGAGGATAGAAATTTTTATCAACACAAGGGGATTGACATAGAAGCTGTCTTGCGAGCGATAGTAACAGATTTGCGGTCGGGCAAACCGTCACAAGGAGGCTCAACTATCAGCCAACAATTGATTAGATGTTATTTTCTAACAAGAAACAAAACGTTTAAAAGAAAAACGAGAGAGATTGTTTTAACTTTAGAACTTGAACGAAGGTATTCAAAAGACCAAATTCTTGGTTGGTATCTGAATATAATTCCTTTTGGCTCAAATCTTTACGGCGTTGAGGCAGCATCTCAAGCATTTTTTGGTAAAGATGTCTCCCAAATAAGCCTCTCAGAAGCGGCGACACTAGCCGCCTTGATAAGGTCTCCTTCATATCTTTGGCCATACGGACAGCATAAAAAAGAATTACTGGCAAGAAGAGATTATATATTGGAAGGTATGATGGAACAAGGCTATATTACAAAAAAACAGAGAGACGAGGCTGTAAGTGAGAATATCGTTTTTTTGCCCCAAACAGTAAAAATTAAAGCTCCTCATTTTGTAATGTTCGTTAAAAAGTTTTTAGAACAAAAATACGGAAATGAGTATTTAACAACAGCTGGGCTAAAAGTGATAACAACTCTTGATGCGAATATGCAGAACGCAGCAGAAAAAATAATAGAAGAAAAAACAAAAAATTTTAAAATATATAATGCCCACAATGCCGCTCTCGTCGCTATCAATCCGGGCACGGGAGAAATTGAAGCAATGGTTGGTTCAAAAGACTGGTATGGCTCTTCGGAGGAGTGTAATAAAAAAACAGGCAAATGTATGTTTGACCCAAAGGTAAATGCCGCTCTCTCTCTCCGCCAGCCGGGGTCTGCCTTTAAACCGTTTGTTTACGCCGCCGCATTTAATAAGGGCTTCACTCCGCAGACATTGGTTTGGGACGTAAAAACAGAATTTAACCCGAGCTGCCCGGCAAAAGCAATGTCTATTTACGGCGAATATAAAACAAAATGCTATCATCCGAAAAATTACGACGGACGTTTTTCAGGGATAATAAGCCTAAAAGAATCATTAGCCCAGTCAAGAAATGTGCCTTCGGTAAAAGTTTTATACCTCGCAGGATTAGACAATGTTTTAGATTTAGTGCAAAAATTCGGCATCACAACCCTAACAGACAGGAAAAGATACGGCTTATCCTTGGTGCTTGGAGGAGGAGAGGTTAAGTTGCTGGAAATGGTCCAAGCTTATAGTGTTTTTGCAAACAATGGGTTAAAACCAAAATTGAAATTTATAAAAGAAATAAGGGATGCAGAAAACAATATTATAGAAAAAGAAGGCTCGCCTCAATCAGATAATTTAAGAGTTTTGTCTTCTAATGTGGCCCAAGAAATTAACGATATTTTATCGGACAATAAAGCAAGGGCGCCAACATTCGGCCAAAGCTCCCTCTTAAACATAAAGGACTACGACGTCGCTGTTAAAACAGGCACGACCCAAAACTACAAAGACGCGTGGACTATTGGCTATACAAAATCAATTGTTTGCGGGGTATGGGTCGGAAACAATGACAGCTCCCCTATGACAAAACCTGGTGTCTCTTTGGCCGGTCCTATCTGGAATAATTTTATGAGAGCAATTTTGCCAACATTACCAAAAAACAGTTTTGAGAAAATAGAACCTAAAAAAACAGGCAAAGATGTTTTAGACGGCATTATGAATGAAAAGCATTGCATTCTCTATTTTATTAATAAAGAAAATCCGAGGGGGAACGGCAACTCAAGGCAGGATATTCAATTTAAAAACTGGGAGAATGCTGTTCTTAACTTTATTAATAACGAATAGTTATTAGTATTGTTATTTTTTTGGAACAACCCCAAAGCTATCTTATTTTAAGGGCTTTTTATTGGCATTAGTATATAGGTGTAGTAAATATCTCCCACAGGCTTTAAAACACCAGGGCCCTCTTGCCCGTTTAGTTCAAAGAAAACCTCTGAACTCATTATACT
>JAGGTS010000064.1 GCA_021163625.1 bacterium
AATAATAGTGATAATAAGTATCCAAATGCTTTTTTGATTCATAGTAAAGTGTACTCTATAATCCAATACAAATTATTAAGGATTTGTGAATGAATTGAAGGATGTTATTTAAAATTATTAAGCTTAACTAATTTCTGTTTTTGTTCGACTTTTTGGTTATTTAACACTATTTTATTCAAACCTAACAGGTCTTTTACGCGAAAAACACTACGGTTTTTCAATAAAACATTCTATTGAGCTTTCTAGCAATTTCACATTTGAGCTGTTTTCTTGTATTCTAATTCCTGCATTCTGAATTTTTATAATAGACCGGAAAACTTGTCTTTACCCTCTGCTAAATTGTTAAGTCTTTAGTAGATGCTATTATCCCGGCTAACTATATTATATAACAAATTCACAAAACAAGTAAGTAAGAATAACTTAAAAAAACAAAGAGCCCTGCTATACAGGGCTCTTTGCCAATTTAGAAAGAAGTTTCGCTTAGATGGAATATCCCCACCGCATAATATTGGTAAATCCGCTTACTTTTGGCGTTGGACTATCAAGAAAAACTGTTTTTCAACAGTAAATCTCTGGCTTATCAAATTAATAGGCTTCTGGCATTTGCGGAGGAAGCTCCTTTTCTTTCTTTTCCGGGATATCAGCGACAACACATTCTGTTGTTAAAAGAATGCTCGCGCCTGAAACAGCGTTTTCTAAGGCAGACCTGACAACTTTGGTAGGATCAATAATCCCTGTTTTTATTAAGTCTTCATAAGATAATTTCTGAGCGTCAAACCCAATAGAACCTTTCTGGCTTTTCACCTTTTCTACTACAACCGAACCCTCTATGCCGCTGTTTTGGGCAATCATTCTTAAGGGCTCTTCAAGGGCTTTTCTTAAAATGTCAACTCCAACTTTTTCTTCTCCTTTAAGTTTCAATTCGTCCAGTTGTTGAGAAGCTCTGAGCAGAGCAACACCGCCGCCGGCAACAATCCCCTCTTCAATAGCCGCTCTTGTTGCAGAAAGAGCGTCTTCTGCCTTATGCTGACGGGCTTTCTGCTCAACTTCAGTTGGAGCGCCAACTTTAATAACAGCTACTCCGCCAGAAAGTTTACCAAGCCTTTCTTGCAATTTCTCTTTATCAAAGTCGGAAGTGGTTTCTGCAATCTCATTTCTAATCTGATTTATTCTTGCTTCAATGTCGGCCTTTTTCCCTTTGCCGCCGACAATAGTTGTATTTTCTTTTTTTGAGATAACCCTTCTTGCCTGTCCAAGCATAGAAAGGTCAATATTGTCTAGTTTCATTCCTTTTTCCTCTGAAATAACTTGGCCTCCTGTCACGCAAGCGATATCTTCAAGTACTGCTTTTTTGCTGTCGCCAAAACCCGGAGCTTTAACAGCCAAAACATCCAAAACGCCACGGAGTTTGTTGACAACCAATGTAGCTAACGCTTCGCCCTCAACTTCGTCAGCAATAATTAAAATTTCTTTCTTGCCTGCTTGGGTAATTTTTTCAAGCATAGGGACTATGTCTTGAACTGAAGAAATTTTTTTATCAGAAATCAAAATATAAGGGTCTTCTAAAACTGCTTCCATTTTTTCGGCATTCGTTACCATATAAGGGGAAATATATCCTCTGTCAAACTGCATTCCTTTTACGACTTCTTTTGAAATACCAAATGTTTTTGACTCCTCAACGGTTATTACTCCGTTTTCCCCTGTCTCCGCAACAACCTCGGCTATTAAGTTTCCTAATTCCTTGTCTTCGGCAGAGATTGAAGCAACTTGGGCAATTTCTTCTTTTTTTGCAACCTTGCTTGAAATTTCTTTAAGATACTCAATAACTTTTTTTGAACCCTTTCTAATGCCGCTGCTTAAAGCCAATGGATTCGCGCCTGCGGCAATGTTTTTTAATCCTTCTGTTATTAAAGACTGCGCCAGAACAACTGCTGTTGTTGTGCCGTCGCCCGCAGTATCGTTTGCCTTTGAAGCAACTTCCTTAATAACTTCTGCTCCAAGATTTTCAATTTTATCTTCAAGTTCAATTTCTTTTGCAATGCTCACCCCGTCGTTCGTAATTGTCGGCGAGCCAAAGCCTTTATCTAAAACAACATTCCTTCCCCTTGGGCCAAGAGTTACCTTCACCGCGTCAGCAAGCTTATCAACTCCTTGTTTTAATTTTCTGCGAGCTGATTCTGAATATTGTATTTGTTTAGCCATATATATAATGCCAGCGAATTTACGAACCAATATTAACCTACGAATTTATATATTCGCAAATATTCGCAGATTCGCTGATTACTCGAGAATAGCAAGAATATCTTCTTCTTTAGCAATTAAATATTCTTTATTATCGACCTTTATTTCGTTTGGACCGTATTTTGTAAATAAGACAACATCCCCTTTTTTAACTTCCAATGGGACGAGCTTTCCAGAAGAAAGTTTTTTGCCCGGACCAACGGCAATAACTTTGCCCTGTTCTGGCCTTTCTTTTTCAGCCGTATCTGGAAGGAAAATCCCAGATTTTGTTTTTTCTTGACCAGAAGCAGGTTCAATAAGGATATGGTCAGCTAACGGTTTTATTTTCATATAACTTTTAAAATGCGCTTTATGCAAGCAGCGCCAATACATTTGTATCTGCGCCAGCTTACACTATCGCAATTAACACTTTAGCAGTCACGACCTTTAATTGCTAACATACAATTTATTTTAATTATCAAAAATTTTTTGTCAATAGCTATTGTATAAAAATAGGCAACAAAAAATACCCTTTAAGGGCTATGTCGCATACCAAAATATTCAGCACAGAACTAATGCGCATTGATTAAAGCAAAATATAATCTTATGTTATATTTTAATTTTGCTATAGCGATTTTTAATCTGCTTTATAATTTTTGCTTCGTTAATTTTGGTTAATTTTCTCTTTTCCATTACAATTTTCCCATCAACAATTACTGTTTCAACATCGCTTGATTTTGCCACATAGACAAGATGCGAGACAAGATTATATAAGGGAGTCAAATGAGGTTTATTAAGGTCTAAAATAATCAAGTCTGCCCTCTTTCCTGGTTCAATGGAACCTATTTCATTATCCAAGCCAAGCGCTTTTGCTCCATTTATCGTAGCCATATCTAAAATTATCTGCGCGTTTGCAACAATCGGGTTCAATTTGTTAACCTTATGAATTAAAGCCGCTGTTTTCATTTCTTGGAACATATCAAGACTATTGTTTGAACAAGCAGAATCTGTGCCCAGGCTTACATTTATACCGGCAGTAAGCATTTCAGGCAAAGGCATAACGCCAGAAGAGAGCTTCATATTTGAAACAGGGCAATGAACAACAGAAGCTCCTGATTTAGCCAAAATGTTAATTTCTCTTTTCGATATCCAGCAACAATGAGCCAAAAGAGAATTTTTATCTAAAATTCCCGCTTGGTTAAGAACCTCAACTGGTCTTTTTTTGTATTTGCTTAAAGAATATTCAAGCTCCTGCTTTGTTTCTAAAATATGGGTTTGTAATAAAACATTATATTTATTTGCTAAATCCTTTGATTTTCTGTATGTTTTTAAAGAAGTTGTCTGAAACATATGCGGGGCAACAGACCCTTTAACCAAACTATAGTTTATTTTTTTGCTGCTATATTTTTTCTCTGATAAATTTGCAAGAAATTTTTTAGCAAGCATAAGGGCAAGAAAAGGAGTTTTAAAATAAAAAGTTGGCAAATCCAAAATACCGCTTCCAAAAACTCCCCTCAACCCGACTAAACTTGCCGCCTTTGCAACTTCCTCTTCATAATAATAAAAATCTGCAAAACAAGTTGTCCCAGATTTTACCATTTCTAAAAGCCCTAAAAGAGAGCCCAAAAAAACATCCTTTTTAGTAAACTTTGATTCAATTGGATAAACATAATTCTGCCACCAATCTTCAAGCGAAAGGTCGTCGGCGTATCCGCGAAGCAAAGTCATTGCCAAATGCGTATGGGCATTAATCAGGCCGGGCATAACAACCTTGCCCTTGCCATCTATTATTTTTTTAATCTTAATCTCTTTTCCGGCTTCTTTTAGAGCAGTACCGCGTCTATACAAAGCTTTGATTTTGCCCTTATCAATAAGAAGAGAGCCATTTAGGATAATTTCCCTTTTTTTGTTCTGGGTCAGCACAGCAATGTTTTTGATTAAAATCATATTTGCATTTATCTTTAATGCTTTCGTTTACTTAATTATATTTTAAACTTTGTTTTTTGCAAAGAAACCTTTAGGCTTTGCTTGCTTAACTAATTTATGGAAAATTGGCAGATTGCTCAACAGTTAAGAAAATAATATGCGCGATTAATTTTTGTTTGACAAATTTGGCAAAAGGAAAATAAAAAAGTTAAAATAAAAAAAGGAGATTGGCAAACAAAAATTATGCTGAACTAAAAACGCTTTTTCTTTTAATAAAAAAACAAAATGCCTCCCAAACATTTTACAAAAGCAATTGAATCTGTAAATATTAACGATAGTCCCTATCCGAAACTTCTGAAAGAGATAAAAAATCCGCCAAAAACTCTCTATTTTAGGGGAATATTGCCAAAAGAGGAAATTTGTTTTAGTATTGTTGGCACAAGGAGATGCTCTAATTATGGAAAAGAAGTCGCTTTTACTTTCGCATTAGAGCTTGCAAAGAAAGGCGTCTGCGTCGTAAGCGGAATGGCAAAGGGAATTGATAGCTTTGCCCATAGGGGAGCGCTTGAAGGAGGAGGAAAAACCATTGCTGTGCTTGGCACTGGACTTGACAGAAATTATATTTATCCAAAAGAAAATTTAAGGTTGGCGGAAAAAATATTGGAAAATAACGGCTGTTTAATGTCAGAATACAAGCCAGAAACAAGGGGAACCAATTTCACTTTTCCCCAGAGAAATAGGATAATCTCTGGGATAAGTATCGGCGTTTTAGTGGTAGAAGCAAAAGAAAAGTCTGGAGCCTTAATTACGGCAGAATGGGCAAGGCGGCAAAATAAAAAAATTTTTGCAATACCAAATTCTATATTCAGTAAAAATTCAAAAGGGTGCCACTATTTAATAAAAAAAGGAGCAAGATTAGTTGAATCTCCAAAAGAAATACTAAAAGAAATAGGTATAACGCAAGTTGAAAAAGAAAATGATAAAACCAAAGCAGGAGACAAAGAAGAGATACTAATTATAGAAGCATTAAGCCAAGGGAATTTACACATAGAAAAAATTATAGAATTAACAAAATTGCCCGCAAAAAAAATTTTAACAAAATTAAGCATAATGGAGATTGAAGGTAAAATAAAAAATATCGGTGCAAATACCTATTCTTTAAAACATATCAAATAAATATATGGACCTGGTGGTGGTTGAAAGCCCAACAAAATCAAATACTATCCAGAAATTTTTAGGGAAAAATTATATAGTAAAATCTTGTTTTGGACACATAAGAGACCTGCCGAAAAGGGAGCTTGGCGTTGATATTGAAAACAATTTTAAGCCAAAGTATGTCATTCCGGTTAAAGCAAGAAAAGTGATAAAAACTCTTAAAGACGCCCTGGAAAAAAGTTCAAATGTCATACTGGCAACCGACCAAGACCGCGAAGGAGAATCAATTGCCTGGCATCTTGTAGAGGCGTTAAAATTAAAAAATAGAATTCCTTATAAAAGAATTGTTTTTAGCGAAATTACAGAGAAAGCAATTAAAAACGCTTTAAAAAACCCAAGAGAGATTGACATTAACTTAGTTAACGCCCAACAGGCAAGAAGAATTTTAGACAGGCTTGTCGGTTATAAGCTCTCTCCCTTTTTATGGAAAAAAATAGCAAGAGGACTATCGGCTGGAAGAGTGCAGTCAGTTGCGGTAAAGTTAGTTGTTGACAGAGAAAACGAAATAAAAGAGTTCGTCGCAAAAAAATACTGGACAATTAATGCTTTGTTTTTAAAAGACAAAATTGAATTTGAAGCAATTTTAGCAAAGGAAGACGGAAAACCAATAGAAAAATTCCAAATAACAACAAAAAAGGACGCTGATAAAATTATAAAAAGTTTAAAAGGAGCTGAATATATTGTTAAAAATATTGAAAAAAAAGAAACAACAAAAAATCCCCTTCCGCCTTTTACCACTAGCACTCTCCAGCAAGAGGCTGGAATAAGGCTTAAATTTTCGGCAAAGAAAACAATGGTTCTTGCCCAAAAACTATATGAAAAAGGAATAATCACATACCACAGAACAGACTCCCTAAATTTATCAGAGACAAGCCAGCAATCTGCAAAAGAATTCATTGAAAGCCAATATGGGAAAAACTACTGGCCCGGTTATTTCAGGAAATTCAAAACAAAATCCAAAAATGCCCAGGAAGCCCATGAAGCAATCAGGCCAGTTTATCCAAACAGGCAGGCAGAAAAAATAAAGCTGCAGAAAAAATTAGATACACAGGAAACACGCATTTACGATTTAATTTGGAAAAGATTCATAGCTTCTCAAATGTCAGAAGCAAAAGTTATGTTAACGCAGGTGGACATCGCAGCAAAAAATTTCATTTTTAAAGCAAGCGGACAAACATTAAAATTTGATGGGTTTTTAAAGGTTTATCCTTTGAAATTTGAAGAGCGATACTTGCCAAATTTAGAAAATAAAGAAAAATTAACCTTAAAAAAGCTCATCGGAATTCAGCACTCTACCCAGCCTCCAGCGCGTTACAGTGAGGCATCTTTAATCAAAACACTCGAAAAGCAAGGAATAGGCAGGCCATCAACATATGCTTCCATTCTCGACACAATCCAGCAAAGGAATTATGTTGTAAAAGATGAAAATAAAAAACTTATGCCTACAGAAATTGGCGTTCTAACAGACAAAATCCTTAGAACTAATTTTCCGGAAATAGTTGATGTTAAATTCACTTCAAAAATGGAGGAGCTTCTCGATTTAATTGCCCAAGGAAAAGAAAGCAAAGAAAAGGTTCTTGAAAGTTTTTATTTTCCGTTTGAAAAAAACATTGAAGAAAAATTAAAAACAACCCTAAAGCAAAGCGCCAAAGAAAAGACAGATAAAGTTTGCCCAAAGTGCGGCGCGCCGCTTGTTGTTAAATGGAGCAAATATGGAAAATTTTATTCCTGCAGCAATTTCCCAAAGTGCAAATATAAAGAACCAATAAAAAAAGCAGAGTCAATCGTAAAATGCCCAAAATGTGAAACAGGCGAGATTATAGAGAAAAGGACAAAAAGCGGGAAAATTTTCTATGGCTGCTCAAACTATCCAAAATGTGATTTCGCTTTATGGGACAGGCCAACAGGAAAAACCTGTCCGAAATGCGGCGCCCTTCTTGTGAAAACAAAAAGAGGCCAAATAAAATGTTCTAATAAAGATTGCGATTTTGTAGAAAATGGAGAAACTAATTAAAAAAATAGAAGAAGGAATAGAACAAAACCTAATTAAAAGCGCTATAGAAATCTCAAAACAAACTTATAAAAACAGCGAGGAACTCTCACATTTTTTAAGGATTGGGTTAATTTTAAAGGAAATGCAGCTTGACAAAGAAACCATAATTTCTGGAATATTGCAAAATGCAAAAAAACAAAATCTTAAAAAACTTTCAGCGAGCCAAAAAGTAAAAAATAAAATTAAAGAAATTTGGCAAAAAACAAAGATAATAAACAAACTTTTGGAAAATAAAGAATTCAAGACAAGGTCTATTAAAAAATGGCAAAAATCTTCATTAAGCAGGGAAGGAGCAAATTTAAGAAAATTATTTTTTGTCTTAACAAAAGATTTAAGGCCAATGTTTATTTTGCTTGCAAGCCATCTGGACAAAATGCGAAACGCAAGACTACTAAAAAAAGAAGAAATAGTGCGGCTTTCTACGCAATCTTTAGAGATTTTCTCGCCCCTTGCCTATGGTTTAGGGATGGGGAAAATAAAAGGAGAATTAGAAGACCTTGCTTTCTCGTATTTATATCCAAAAGAATATAACCGGCTTATTGATAAAGTTAAAGAGAAATATGAATTCAGGGAAAAATACCTCCAAAAAATAAAAGGAACTGTTGAAAAAATAATAAGGTCAGAAGGCGTTGAGATATTAGACATCCATGCAAGGGCAAAACACTATTTTTCTCTCTATCAAAAATTATTACGTTACAATATGGACATTGAAAAAATTTACGATTTAGTTGCGATGAGAATAATTGTTAAAACGATTGATGACTGCTATAAAACACTTGGCGCAATTCATAGGAAATGGAAACCTCTTCCGCAAAGGATTAAAGACTATATCGCCCTCCCAAAAGCAAATGGATATAGAAGCTTGCACACAACTGTCGTCTGCGAAGACAACAGAATCACCGAGTTCCAAATAAAAACTTTAAAAATGCACCAAGAAGCAGAATATGGAAGCGCCGCCCATCTAACATACAAAGAAAGAGTTCCTGAAAAAACTTATAAAGAGCAGTCTTGGTGGATGGACCAGCTAAGAAAACTAAAGCAAGAAACAAAAAATACCGAAGAAGCAATTAAAGAGATTGACCTTAATCTATTTAAAAATAGAGTTTTTGTTTTAACGCCAGAACAGGACATAATCAATCTGCCAAAAGGTTCAACTGCTGTTGATTTTGCATACGCAATACATACAGAAATAGGAGACCATTGCCAAGGGGTGAAAATTAACGGGAAAATGTCAAATTTAAGCAAGCCTCTCGAAACCGGTTCAATTGTAGAAATTATCACTGACAGAAATAAAACTCCTTCTTTAGACTGGCTTAAATTTGTAAAAACGCAAAAAGCCCGCTCAAAAATTAAATCGTTTCTGCAGAAAACTTACGGAATTTACCCCGTAAAGTTAAATAAAGAGCAAATAAAAGAAAAAGTATTTGCTATCAAGAAAATTTTTTATCCCAAAAAGAAAAAGGTAAAATCCCAAGTTTTAATTGCAGGGCAAGAACAAATTTCAGTAAAATTTGCAAAATGCTGCCAGCCAAAACCAGGAGATAAAATCATTGCTTTTATTACAAAAGGAGAAGGGGCGTCAATACATAAAGCTGATTGCGAGAATGTAAAATATCTTGAGCAAAAATGGCCAAAAAGAATTGTCCAGGCAAAATGGAATACAGAAAAGGATAAAAAACAAGAAAAGTAAGATAGTAAAATAGTGTTGAAATAAGTAAAAATATTGATAAAATAATTAAATAAGAAAAGAGCCGCGGTGGCGGAATTGGTATACGCGCACGACTCAAAATCGTGTCCTGTTTCAGGATGTGGGTTCAACTCCCACCCGCGGCATATTTTTTTCTAAAATAATTTATCCTTAGCCACCTCCAAAGCGCCAAAAACCGGCTCTTTTTTTGGCTTAACAAAAAAAGTTTTAGGAGCAATTTTCTTTATAATTTTCTTAAGTTCTCCTGTTAAAATTTTTGAGTTAAAAACGCTCCCTGCCAAAACAATAGGAAAGCTTTTGTTTGCTATTTTTATATCTTTAATAACTTTTATCGCCGCCTCTGCTAATTCTTCTGCCCCAGCCAATAATATTTTTTTTGCTTCCCTGTCTCCATTCAACGCTGCTTTGTCTACAATTTCTGAAAGACTTGCCGCGTTTTCCACTACATTGCCAGAATAAATTTTTCTAATAAATCCGCTTTCTGACTTTATTTTTAACTTGCGAAAAATCAATTTTGTTAGAAGCGTGTTTTTTAACCTTCCGTCCAAGTCTCTACAAACTGCCCAAAGCGCCCTTTGCCCCAACCAAAAACCGCTACCCTCGTCTCCAAGAAACCAGTCCCAGCCAAGCGTCTGCGATTTTAGCCTGCCATGCCATCCGCAACAAAAAGAGCCTGTGCCTGCAATTAGTAAAACTCCGTCATTTCCACTGCTGCCGGCACGAAAAGCGGCTAACTCGTCTCCTTCAATAATAGCTTTTCCTTTTTTGAAGATAAAAGAGATTTTTCTGTCCTTTTTTAGCGCTTTCGCCAAATTCTTCTTTAATTGTTCATTTCTCTGTAATCCGCCAGCTAAAGCAATGTAGGTTACTCCAACCATATCAGCCTTTTTGCGCCCCACAACTTTTTTCAATTTTAGCATTATCTCTTCAAGCCTCTTAACAGATTCTTTGAAACCAACTTTGTTCGGGTTGGAAGCCCCTACTGTTTTCCTTGCAAGCACCACCCCGTTTCTGTCAGAAAAAACGCCCGTCGTTTTAGTGCCGCCTCCGTCAATTGCAATAATAAATTCGTTCTTAACTTTTTTGCCTGTTTTTGTTTTAATATTTTTCATAAAATTCCTGCATTATATTTCAGTTTATATCGCTTCTGACAACCTTTCCAGAGGCAATTGATTTTCCCGGCCAGACTCTCGTTCCTGAATAAAATTTTACATTCTTTGCCACCCTGCTAAAGTCAGCCAAAATAACTCCTTGCCTATTTTCAGAATTAGAAGATAAAACTTTAACATTTTCCGCTAAACTGCAATTTGGAGCAATAATAGAGTTAACAATATAACTGCCTTTCCCTATTTTAGATGAACATCCAACTATTGAATTTTTGATTATAGACCCTTTGCCAACCAAAGAATTATTGCCCAAAATAACACCATTTTCTAAGCGACAATTGTTTTCTACAACAACATTGTCTCCGATGTAAACAGGCCCCTTTATTATATTGCCAGCTTTTATTATTGAATTCTTGCCAAACAATAATTTCCCCTGCTTTAAAATCGGCTTTTCTATTTTCCCATAACAGAAAGGCTTTGCATTTTTCAAAAAAAATTTTCCCGCCTCCAGCAAGTCCCAAGCGTTAGAAACCGGAAGCCATTTTTTTGAAATATAAAAATACAGTTTGTTTTTGGCAATAAATTTTTTTAAATAATCGGTAAACTCAAATTCGCCTCTCTCAGACTTTTTTATTTTATAGTTAAAAATTGACTTATCCAAAAAGTAAAAGCCGGTGTTTACCAAATTGCTTATTATTTTCTTCGGTTTTTCCGCGATATTTCCTATTTCTTTTCCCTTGACAACAATTTGTCCGTACAAAGAAGGATTTTTAAGTTTAGACACAAGAACACAGGGAAATTTTTTGATGCATCTCTTAATGTCGTCCTTGTCATATAAGTCGTCGCCATTAAATAAAATAAACCTTCCTTTTAAAAACGGAAGAGCGCTTTTAGCCGCGTCTCCCGTGCCTAAAAATTTTTTCTGCAAAACGTATTTTATTTTAATCCCCTTGTACTCATTTCCCAATAAAGAAACAACTTCTTCCTTATTGTATTTAACTACAATAATAGCCTCTTTTACCAATCCGTTTATCTCATTTAAATTGTGTTCCAATATAGAAAAAGGACCCACCTTGTAAACAGTTTTTTGGTGAGTCAATGTTAATGGAAGCCATCTTGTCCCTTTCCCTGCCGATAAAATTACTGCTTTAATGCCGGCCATATAACAAATTATTGGAACTCCTTAACAACTTTCAGCCAATTGACATTCCTTTTTACTTTATAAGCAGCTTTTTTTAAGTTAATCCACTTGTCTTGAAAAGTCGGCTTGTCAATTTGATAAAAAATGCCAAGAGCAATTTTTGATTTCTCTTTATAATCATAGTCCCATTCAATCGCTTTCTTGAAAGCCTGTCCAAAATCTAATCTATTGAAATTATCACCCAATTTATAAATATGTTTCTGTAAAAACGGAATTGTATTATGAAAAGTCAAACAAGGTTGCAGTATGTCAATAAAGGAAAAACCTTTGTGCAATATCGCCTTTTCTATTATTTCTTCCAGCTGTTTAAATTCTAAAGGACAAGCCCTGGCTACAAAAGTAGCGCCTGCGGTTAGAGCTAACGCAACTGGATTAAGCGGACTGTCTTCAACTCCAGCTGGCGTTGAAGGGCCTTTAAAGCCTTCTTCGCTGGTAGAAGTTTCCTGACCAGTAGTTAAGGCAAAAACTTGGTTATTGGAAACCATCAAAGTCATATCAGCGTTATAACGCGCGTTATGGATTAGATGAGCAATGCCCTCGTTATAAGTTCCCCCGTCGCCGGCAAAACCAATAACAGTCAACTCCGGGTTGGCAGCCTTAATTCCAAGCATAGGAGGCAAAGCTCTGCCATGTAAAGAGTAATAAGCATTGACATCAATATAATCATAGACTTTTGAGGAACAACCAATATCGGTAACAATAACAACATCTTTCTTTTTCACGGCATTTTTGTTGATTAAATTAGACAAGGCAAATTTCGTTGCAGTAGCAATGCTATTATTAAGACAACCCGGACACCAAGTATTTTTTTCTTTTGTGCTTAATTTTTTTATATCCATAAATTTAAAAATTACTTTATATATTTTTTAACGCCTTTGATAACATCGCCGGCGCTAAATGGCCTTGAATCATATTTCAAAACCTTATTTTTAATTTGATAACCTGTTTCTTGGGCAATAAGTTTTCCCAATAAGCCGGTAACATTGTTCTCAACCAAAATAACATTAGACGCTCTTTGAATTTCTTGTTTAACTTTTCTTGCCGGAAATGGAGACAGATAGGAAATCTGCAAAAACTTAACGCCGGGTAAGGCTGGCAAAGAATCGATTATAGCCCCTTTCGTAGAGCCCCAGCCAATAACCAAGTTTTTGCCCCTGCCGTAGGTAGAAACAGGATTGAGATTGTCTATTTCTTTTTTAAGATAAGCAAGCTTTGCAAAACGCTTATTATTCATAGCAACAGCTGTTTTCTGGTCTTCAATAGTGTACCCATACTCATCGTGTTCATAGCTCGTCGCCCTAACCACTGGACCTTGTCCCGGAACTGCTCTTGGAGAAATTCCATTTTTAGCGATTTTATAGCTTTTATAGTCTTCGGGCGGTTTTTGTAAAATATTTCTTTTTGGTTTCACGCTTGGCCTGTCAATTTTGTCAAAGCTAAAATAACTTTCAGACAAATGCTTGTCTAAAACCAATAACGACAAAAGTCTGTATTTATAGGCAAGATAAAAAGCTTCAATTGTCCGAAGGAAAGTTTCATTTGGGTCGCCAGGCGCAACAACTATTCTTGGAAATTCTCCATGGCCAATATTTAAAATCAAATCCAAATCTCCCTGGCTTGAATAAGTTGGAACGCCAGTTGCCGGCCCTGTCCGCTGTGAAAGATAGACAACCAAGGGAATTTCCGACATCCCTTGCATACTCATTGCTTCAGACATCAAAGAAAGGCCAGCCCCAGAAGTGCCAATCATCGTCATTGCTCCGCCAAAACTTGCCCCTAAAGCAGTATTTGCCACCGCAATCTCATTTTCTAACTGCAAAACAGAAAAATTATTCTCTGCCTGCCTTGCTGCTAAAAAGTGCAAAACAGGGGTAGCAGGAGTAATCGGATAAGCAATATAAATGTCAATCCCTGCTGCTATGGCGCCGGAACCAACCGCTTGGCTTCCACTCAAAAAATATTTCCCTCTTTTAGAAGATGGTTCAAAGAGCTTCTTTTCTGTTTTCGCCAAATTATAGCCTTTTTTAATTGTCTTTTCTAATAATTGTTTGCCTCCAAATTCATCTTTGGACGCTTTTAATAATGGGTTCAGCGGCAATCCAAAATACTTAAACAAATACCCTGCTAAAATGTCATTGTTAAAAACAGACGAGGCGCCCTTAATTTTGCTAATAATTTTTTGCAAATCAAGGTTAATAATTTTCCTATTCTGTCTTGCGCCAAACCCTACATTGCCGATAATAAAACCTCCATTTTTTGAATTTTCTTGGTGCAAGTTTATTGTATTTTGGTCTAACGCAATTATTAAATCATAATTATCTTCCTGGGAAAAAACAGGCTCATTTGATATTGTAATAACATCAAAGTTGTGTCCGCCTCTAATCAAAGAAGGATAATCTCTGTAAATAAAAACATAATAACCAAGCCGGGAAAATGCTTTGCCAAAAAGCAAAGAAGTTTTAGCCACTCCTTGCCCTGCTTCTCCTCCAATTAAAATAGTAAATTTTTTTCTCATATATTTTAAATTACTTTAAAATTATTTTGTCTAATTATTATAGAACAAAATTTATCAATCTACCAGAGACAAAAATCACTTTCTTTATCTTTTTCCCTTTGGTCCATTTTTTTACTTTATCCAAGGCAAGGGCTGCTTGCTCTGCTTCTTTTTTCGAAATTCCGCTTTCAACCATTATTTTGGCGCGAAGCTTTCCGTTAACCTGAATTATTAAAATAAATTTATCTTCTTTAATAATCCCCGGGTCGTATTTTGGCCATTTTTCCGCTGAAATTAAGCTTTTATGGCCCAATTTTTGCCATAATTCCTCTGCCATATGAGGAGCGAAAACAGAAAATATCTTTAAAAATTTCTCAAAGTCTTCTTTAGACAGGCCTGTCTCATTTTTCTGCCAATTATTATAAAATTTCATCAGCCAACTAACGGCTGTATTAAACTTTAAATTCTCAATATCTTCTGAAACCTGCTTGATTGTTTTATTGGCAAGCTTCTCAAGGTTTTTCTCGCTTTGCAAATTAACTGCTTTGTTAACTTTATAAAAATCAATAAGCTTTTGCGAGGAATTCCAAACTTTGTCCAAAAACTTTCTCACCCCTTTTAAACCCTTTGTATCCCAGACAATTGCTTGCTCAAAAGGGCCCATAAACATTTCATACATCCTCATTGCATCTGCCCCATATTCATTGATAATTTCATCAGGATTAACGATATTTCCTTTTGACTTTGACATTTTTACTCCGCCTTTTGCCAAAATCATCCCATGGGAAGTTCTTTTTTTGTATGGCTCAGGCCCAATAGGCTTTGGCACGGCGCCTATGTCCCATAAAAATTTGTAAACAAATCTTGAATACAAAAGATGCAAAGTTGTATGCTCCATCCCTCCATTATACCAGTCAACTGGCATCCAATATTCAAGTTTTTCTGGAGCTGCTAATTCATTATTATTTTTCGGGTCGCAATAGCGTAAATAATACCAATTTGAACCAGCCCAATTTGGCATTACATCTGTTTCTCTTTTCGCATTAGCCCCGCAAACCGGACATTTAACATTAACCCAGAAATCTATTTTAGCTAAAGGAGACTGGCCTGTTTCTGTTGGCTGGTAATTATCAATATTGGGCAACCTGACAGGCAAGTCTTTTTCCGGCACCGGAACCCATCCGCATTTTGGGCATTTAATCATAGGTATTGGCTCTCCCCAATACCTTTGGCGAGAAAAAACCCAGTCCTTTAACTTATAATAAATCTTATCTTTTGCTAATCCGATATTTTTCAAAAATTTTGCAATTTCAATCCTTGCTTTTTCTGACTTTAAGCTGCTAAATTCTCCTGAGTTTACTAAAACCCCCTCGCCTTCATAAGCCCTGCAAAGAGGCGTATTGCCGTTATCCTTATCGCTTTTTATAACTTCAATAATGGGAATGCCATATTTTTTTGCAAAATCAAAATCTCTTTGGTCGTGAGCGGGAACACCCATTACAGCTCCTGTCGCATATGATGGCATCACATAGTCAGCAACAAAAATAGGTATTTCCTTATTCGTTGCAGGATTAATAGCAGCTATTCCCTTGATTTTAACTCCGCTTTTTATTTTCTCTTGGGATATTCTTTCCCTGTCGCTTTTATTTTTCGCCACCCGAACGTATTTTTTCACCTCATCAAAGTTTTTAATTTTTTCTTTTGCTTCTTCTATAAACTTATGCTCTGGCGCAATAGCTAAATATGTACAGCCAAAAATAGTGTCAACTCTTGTTGTAAAAACTTTTATATAATTCTCTTTAAGCCCGCTAACCTGGAAAGTTACTTCTAATCCCTTTGAGCGCCCTATCCAATCCTTTTCTAAAATTTTTACTCTTTCTGGATAATCAACTAAATCTAAATCTTTAATCAGCCTGTCCGCGTATTTTGTAATTTTAAGCATCCATTGCTCTTTTTCTTTTTTAATAACCTTTGTCCCGCAGCGCTCGCAACATCCGTTAACAACCTCTTCGTTAGCTAAACCGATTTTGCAAGAAGGGCACCAATTAATGGGTATCTTTGCCTTATATGCCAATCCTTTCTTATATAACTGGATAAAAATCCATTGTGTCCATTTATAATAATCAGGATCGCTTGTATTTATTTCTCTATCCCAATTAAAAGAAAGGCCTAAAGATTTTTCCTGCCTTTTGAAATTTTTAATATTTTTTTCTGTTACAATCTTTGGATGGGTTTTCGTCTTTATCGCAAAATTTTCAGTCGGCAAACCAAAAGCATCCCAACCCATTGGGAATAAAACATTGTATCCTTCCATCCTTTTCTTCCTAGCTATTACGTCAAATGCAGTATAGCTTCGGCAATGGCCAGTATGGAGCCCCTCCCCGGAGGGATAGGGGAATTCAACTAAAATATAAATTTTCTTGCTCTTTTTCTTGCTTTCTTCTTTTGTTTTAAAAACCCCTTTTTCTTCCCAAATTTTTTGCCATTTTTTTTCAATTTCTTCCGGTTTATACATAGGTTTTATCTTAAAACTATTCCAAAATTATTTCAAATTAAATAATTGTTCTGCTGATTCCATTGTCTTTTCTCTTACCTTTTCATAGCTTATCTTTTTTATTCTGGCAATCTCTTTGGCGACATATTTCACAAACAATGGCTGATTTACCTTTAAACCTCCAACTTCTATCGCTTTATCTCTTGCCTCTGGAGGAATTAAATAAGGACTGTCTGTCTCTATCAAAATTCTTTCAATTGGAGTATATTTTATAATCTCTTCAAAAGATATCCCTTCTATTGTTTTAAAAATCATTCCGTTAAAGCCCAAATAAAGCCCCATTTCTAAATATT
>JAGGTS010000051.1 GCA_021163625.1 bacterium
CCTGCTGGGCATTGCCAGTGTCAAATATTGATTCCAAAGAAGGGCTTGTTGATGTTGTTATGTTAATAATATGCACTCCTGAATGGCCGTCCGCCAAATAGGCGTAATTTCCAGAAACCGCAATCCCATGGGCGATTCCTCCGTATGTTTTTGAGCCGTCAACATCGTCAAAGATTGTGTCCGAAGTCTCATCCCAGAGCCCTCCTGCAGAAGAGTCAATATAGGAAAGCTCGCTCCAGTCGCTTGTTTCTCCGTCTGCCGCCCCTAAGGTGTTTTCTGGCGGCGCTGTTCCGGCAACAGCCGTATCCTTGCCAACATCGTAATACACATTGCCATCATCAATGAAAATAATGTCATTGGCTGAATCCCAAAGCCCTCCTCCTGTTGCGTCGTAAAAATACATTTTTGTCCAGCCGCTTGGCTTTGTTGTCGTAACGCTGGTAGAAGTGGCTGGCGCTGTTCCCGCAAGGGTAATGTCTCCGTCAGTATAGGTTCCGCTGCTGTCGCTGTCTATGCCCACCCAGTCAGTTGAACTGCTCCAGCCTCCGTCAGTGGTTGTGGCGTCGTAAAATGTGGTGCTTGCCCAGCCTGCCGGCTTGTCTGAAGCCCCCAAGGCGTTTTCTGTTGTTGCTCCTGCCAAATGGGTGTCTTTTCCGTCGTCGTAATAAATGTTTCCGTCGTTTGCAAAAATAAAGTCATTGGCAGAGTCATATGCGTCGCCGTCTGTTTTGTCGTAAGTGTAAATGTTTGTCCAGTCAGATGACCGCGCTCCGTTGCCCGACTGGACTGTGTCAGTTGCCGGGGTTATCCCCGCTATTACTTGCCCGTCGTTTGTGCTGTAATTTGCCACAAAGCTTATTGTTCCGCTCTCAACATTTGATATGTCTAAAATGTCCATTCCGCCGTCATCGTTTGCCGCATAAGCGTAATTGCCCGAAATTGCCACTCCGTAATACGCTTCAACGCTTGAGCCTGAATAAGTTGCCAGCAGGCTTGGCGATGTTGGCGTTGTGATGTCATACGCTTTTAGCCCGTTGACGCAGTCTGCGACATATAAATAATTTCCCGATATTGCAACTCCAATGGCGTTGGTTGAATCGGTTATTGTTGCCGCCAGTGTTGGGTTTGTTGAGCTTGATATGTCCACAATTCTCACTCCTCCCGACTCGTCTGCAACATAAGCGTAATTGCCCGAAACAGCCACATCCCTTGCGTATGCAAAGCTTGATATAGAGCCCCGCAAAGGCAGTTGGGGGTCGGGTACGTACTGCAAATGCAATGTGCTTGAAGCCGTATCCCAGTCTGCGGTTGTGCTTGCCGTGTCTTCATAATCTGTTGTTGAAAAATCTTCAGTAAAAATGTCATATCCTCCGTTCAAGCTGACCTGCCCGCCGATTGTTGTAATGCCTGCATCTTTTGAATAATATTTTGTCCATCCCGAAAGGTATGTTGAACTTGCGTTTGCGCTTGTGTCCGCTCCTCCTGACCAGTCTTCCTGAACCCAGTCATAAGTGGAAGCCCTTGCCTGCTCTGGCTTGTAAAAAACAAAGCTTGAGCCAATCATTGCTATTAAAACAACAACTGCCAGAATTTTTTGCCAGTTCCTTTTAAGCGGAAGGCAGATTTTTCTTGGAATTTTCTTAAAAGCAAAAGCAGGCTTTGCCTTTATTTTGTTTTTTATTTTGCTTTCAATCTTTTCAATTTTTTCAAGCCTTTCAAAAATTTTCTTTTTTATTGCTTTCCTTTTCAGCAAAATAATTTTTCTTGCTTTTTTCTTTTTTTCTAAAAATTTTCCGGCCAACTTATTTTTTTCTGTTTCTGCCAAAAACTTTATTTTTTTAAAAAAGAGGAAAATTCCATAATTTATTTCCCTTGTTTTTCTTTTCCAAAGCCTTAAAAAGTTTTTAAACTTTAAGCAGATTTCAGTTAGCTTTTTTTGCCCTTCTTCTATTTGCCTTAAAATTTCCTTTTTTATTGCTTTTTTAAAAAGCCTTATTCTTTTGCCTGCTTTGTTTTTCAAAAAAAACTTAAAGCCTTTCCAATATTGTTTTTTGGAATTTAAAAGCCTTTTAAAATAATTTCTTTGCTTTTCTTTTGCCTTTGCCATTTGCAAGTTTTTTATTTAAGCCGCGCTTTAAAAATCGTTCTTTTTTAAAGGCAAACAGCGCGGTAAATGTTAAATATTTTTTATTATTGTTAAAATATTATAGAATTATAAAATTATAAAATAATTAAAATATTATATCAAATACAGCTAATAAAACAACAGCGCCCCAATCTGTCGAGGCAATTTAGAAATTTCATACCTTGTGGTAAAAATTCTAAATTCTAAATTCTAAACTCTAAACAAATACTAAATTCTAAATCACAAATCAAAATAGTTTGTAAATGACGAAATCCGAATGACGAATAACGAAAAAATGACCAATGACCAATAATAAAAAAATTTAGTCATTGGGAATTTGGTATTTTTTCGGGTTTCGGATTTAGGAATTCGGGTTTTTCCCAGCGACTCAATCTCTGAAAAATAAGTTGCTCAGGATGTGTGTTTACCAAGGGTAAGCACAAAAGGATAAGCGCAAAGTAGGATTTAGAATTTAGGATTTAGGATTTGGTTCAAGGGTGAGTAATACAATGGTCAACCCTTGGGCAAGGATATAAAAAAATGTGCTTGCCAGGGGTAAGCATAAGGCCAAGCATAGTGAAAATGTTGTTTGAGGGTTGTCCACAACAATAATACAAACCGCGTTTTTAAGCGCTAATAATTGCTCGTCCCGTTTAGGATCGCAATCCCCTTATGCTAACAGGTTATGGACGTACACAGCGTACATAACTGTCGTACCATTCGTAATCATTTATGAGCCCACAATCGTTGAATTTTACGCCGTAGTATTTGGATCCCGAGTAGTGGGTACTAGACCAATAGTCGCCGGCGCTGCCGCCTATGAGCGCGTATTTGTAACCCAAGTTTAGTTCGTCTTTTTTTGAACATAGGTCTAATAGTTCATCTTTAGTTGGTAAACGCCAATCTGAATAGCCGAGCCAAGTTAGGCCGTTGCAATAATTAAACGCCGGCGACCAATCCAGATAACCGCCGTTGTATGTGCCCGGGTTGTCAGCGCTCTTTGGCCACATCAGCGTTTTACCATTATAAAATGTGCACACTAGCTCATTGCTGCATATGCCCGAAGAAGTGAGCCAACCGCCGTTCAAACTCGTATTGCAGGCGCCTCTGGTGGCAGTACTGCTTGCAGAAGCGCTTGGAGCGTCAGCCAGTTTTTCGCAAGTAGCAGAAGTATAGCCAAAAACGCCATTGCAGCCGAACAAAGAGCTGTAGATTTTTGACAAATTGGGTGAAAGCTTTCCCGTTTTGCCAAAATAATACAAAGCTGAAACAAAAACAAGCGGAGTCAAAATTAAAATTATAACTACGGCTTTTGAAATAATTTTTAGTTTTTTTGGCATAGAAATTTTTTATCTTTATTTTATTTTATATAAGCAAAAATTTTTGTCAAGGCAAGCG
>JAGGTS010000047.1 GCA_021163625.1 bacterium
AAAAAGGATGCCGATAGGAGACGCTATGGAGGAAACAGCAAATTTTATAGACCCCATTTTCCAAGAGTTACAGGCAATGCATCAAACAGTGCCTGTGCAAATTGCCGCCGCAAGGGAGATTCTTGACTCATTGGGGCCCACCTCGTCTCCTGCTTTTCCAAAAATCTGCAACAAGCCTTGTATGCCTGTTTGCATTGACACTTCCGCTTATATGGTTCTTGCTCTTGCTTGCCGGATAAAGGTTGACCATATAAGAATAACCTTGTTTAGGGCTTACGCCAGGCTTGCTTTGCCCATAGGATATAAAAAGCCTTGCCTGGGAAGGCCCTGCTCTGATATTAATCTTAGCTGTTCAATTATGCGGGACGCCAATTTTCAAATCAATTCTTCTTATAATATAATTGAAAAACAAATTCTAAAAAAAACAGTAACTGGCAACGCCTTAAAAAAATTGTTTCATAAAATCGGGACATCCCTTGGCATAACCGCGTTAAAGCAAACAGAAAAAATTAAAATTCTTTTAAATAAAGCCCGCCAAGAATTCAATAACTGCGCAATGTCCGAACAAGAACGCAAGGAAGCAGAAGAAGGAGCGATATCTCCAAGAATGGCGGAAAGATTCCAAGATATTGCAAAAAGCGGCTTTCCTGTTACTTTCTCGAAGGAAATGATGGAAGAATGCCGTACCGGCACAGAAAGCTACCAATGCGGCTCGCCTTGTAGTGCAGACGAACAGTCCGATGAATGCATCAAATGTATGGCTAAATGCTTATACGGAAGCGACTTGAACTGGTTTTGCTGCCATTAAAAATAATGTATAATATAAAAGCGCCTATGGCAAAAAACGCTTTAAAAAGTAAAAAAATTTTTTTAATCGTAATCCTGGTTGCTATCTTTTTGTCATTTGCAGGGCCAAACCTTTTAGTGCCAGGGCAGCAACACGCTTTTGCAAAGGGGACAGACCTTGAGGTTAAATATCCTTCTTTGCCCGGGGTAGATGTGCCGATAAATACAAATAGCGAATTGCCTCATTATATAAAATACATCTTTATCCTTTTAACAATAATTTCTGTTATCATTATCGTCATTGTTTTAATTTACAACGGCCTTCTCTACGCTGCCTCAACTGGCTCGCCAACAATAATGAAAAACGCAAAGGATGGGATTCTTTACGCTGTTTTAGGTTTAATAATTCTAATTACTTCTGTAATCGTTTTAGTAACCGTAAACCCCCAGCTAAGCATTATGAAAATTAAAAAGGTTGTTCCGGAAAAAGGAGTTTATTTGGAATGGCAGGATTCTGGGGGAAATTCCTCTGAAGACTACATTGGAGTTAGTATCCCTGATTTAGAAAATAAGTTTGCCGACATTAGCAAGGTTACAAGGCTTAAAATATTAAACCCGCAAGAGCTTGCTGTTACCCTTTATGACCATAAAAATTATAATTATGATGATAACGGAAAGATTATTCCAAGCGCGTCGTCTACTACATTTAAAGACCGAACCGATGATAGTTTTCGAGTACTGCCAGTGTTTTGGAAAACGCATACAAAATCAATAAGACTAAAGTCAATAGGTCCTGGGGTTTATCTTTATGGCGCTACGTTAGACAAAGAACGCTATATGACAAAATCAGAACCAAGCCTTTTTGAACTTAATAATAATGTTAAGCAAATAAAGTTAGAGCAGCTTCCGCACGGCGCAACAGACTTTTCCGCAATTCTTCATGAGGGCACTAATTATGTTGGCCAATGTGAGTTCATTCGCAGCATAGTCGGAGGCGTTCATAGCGGCAATATAAGCGAGAATGGTAAAGTTTATACTCTTGATGAAATCTCCTCTGGGTATGGAAAAATTGACGATGTTTCTTCGGCCCATGTTTTCGAAATAGACGATAATAAAGACAATTGGAATGGAAGCGTTACTCTCTGCCCTAATATTGATTATAAGGACGATACAGATAGTGGAATAAACTGTGTTACAATAGACAAAAATTCATTTGGAGGCCATCCATTTTTCAGGTTTCTCTCCTTGAAAGACATAAATTTAGAAAATAAAGTCAGATCAATCAAGGTTGACGGCAAATTTGTAGTTGCGCTTCTTGAGAAAGACCCAAGCAGCGGTAAAACCGGGGAATGTGAGGTTTTTATGCCTTACAGTAAGTTCCCGGACCTATCCAAGGAACCCATCAACAAATGTAGACCCCATTTTTATAGTTACTTTTTTGCAAGCTTTAAGCCTTGCGCCACTTACTTTACAATACTGCCTATAAAGTAAAGTCTCAAATCTTAATTTAAGAATTTGCCGCTGTTTTTTTGAACAGGCATTATTCTTACCCGCCTTTCTGGCTCGTTGCCCACGCTTTCAGTTGCAATGTCTTGCCTTTCAGCAAGAGTAAGGTGAATAATCCTTCTCTCGTAGGCAGGCATTGAGTAAAGTGTTTCTTCTTTTTTTGTTAAGCTCACACGGTCTGCTGTTCTTTGAGCAAGGTTTTGCAAAGCGCTTATTTTATTTTTCTTATATTGGTTAATGTCTAAATCAATAAAAAATTCTCCATTAACTTTCTTTTTCAAAATTCTCCCTAACACAGCCTGTATCGAGAACAACACCCTGCCGTCTTTGCCAATTAAAAGCTGGGGGTCTTTTGTCCTCAAATTTACAGGCAACCTTTTCCCTTCAATCTGACCCATCTCTATTTCAACATCCAGGGTCATTTTATCAAAAAATTCACAGAGCAATTCTTCTATTGTTTTTATTTCTTTTGCTTGCATATACTTGCATACAAAAAAGCTAAAAGAATTCTTTTGTTATTATATATTTTTTGATGAATAAATCAAATGCTTTATCTTTTATTAACAAGTTTGTACTCTACTATAGAGGAAATGGTAGTGACTAGCCAATAAAGGCCGATAACCGAGCCAAATTTTAAAATAATGAAAACTGTAAACGCCGGCATAAAATAAAGCATCTGTTTTTGGAAATAAACAGAAGCGTCTTTTTTGTTCTTTTGCGGTTGCTGGGGGATTGTAATCTTTGTTTGGAAAAACTGAGCAACCCCGGCTAAGACTGACAAAATCAGGGCAGGCCAATAATAAATGGTTGTCTGGCCAATTTTTATCATAAAAAATTTTGAAAGGTCTATAACGCCTAAAAAATTGAAATTAATTAAACCGGGGTTTGCCACAAAACTATAAAGAGAAGCTATAAGGCTCTCTGGTTTCAGTCCGTCCAAAAAAACCTGATACAACGCAATAAGAATCGGCAGCTGCAGTAAAAGAGGCAAGCAGCCAGAAAAAGGGCTGACTTTTTCTTCTTTGTACAGCTTAAATAATTCTCTTGACTGCTTTTCTTTATCGTCTTTATATTTCTTTTGTATCTCTTTCATTTTTGGCTGTATTCTGTTTAGGGCTTTCTGCGATTTGATTGTCTTGATTGAGGATGGGAAAATTATTAACCTGATAATTAAAGTTAAAAGAATAACAGCAACGCCCATATCATGAAAGGCAATGGTGTTATATATCGCTATCAAGCCGTTTAAAATTGGCTGATATAGTATTAAATAAAAAAATTTTATTATTGCTGCCATATTGATTTACTAAACACTTTCCCTATTTTTATAAAACTTAAGGGATGTCCACCCCGCCCTTACCCCAAGGGTTACATCTTAAAACTCTCCAAATAGACAAATAAAATCCCTTAACTAATCCGTATTTCTTGATAGCTAAAAAACTATATTCTGAACAAGAAGGATAAAATTTGCAATGGCGACCGAGTAAAGGAGAAATAAATTTCTGATAAAATTTTATGCCTCTTAAAACAATTTTTTTAATCATAAAGACAAATGTCAAGTACTATCTAAAAAGGTTCGCTTTTTTTATAAGGCCTAAGACCGTGCTTCTAATTTCTTTATAGTTTTTCCCTGTAGCCCCTTTTTTGGCAAAAAAAATTAAATCAAAACCGGTTTTCATTTCCGGCAACAGCGACCTTACTATCTCTCTTAACCTCCTTTTTAGTTTATTTCTTAAAACGGCTTTTTTTTCGACTTTCTTGCTGATAATAAAGCCTGCCCGCAAAAACTCTTTATTGTTTTCTGTCCATTTTAAGACTAAGATTTCATCCCCTACTTTTTTGCCGTTAGCATTAATATTCTGAAAATCCTTTCTTCTAATAAGTCTGTTTTTAAGAGGCAACACAAAAAATTGTGGTTTAGGGCCGTTTTTGGAATATAAAAAGCAAACCGCTAAACCGTTATTCTTTTCCTTGATTTATTTTTTCTCCGCTTAATAATTTTCCTTCCACTTTTTGTTCTCATCCTTT
>JAGGTS010000028.1 GCA_021163625.1 bacterium
AGCACTGATTTAGGTTTAGTTTTCTATCAATTTAAATAATATTTGCTGCCAAAGAAAAACTTGAAACTGTCGGATATCGCGGCAAAGCCGCTTTGAGTTTTTGGGATTTTGCTGTCGTCTCTGGCCGCTAAAAAATACTATATCCGTAGTAAGCTTTATTTTACCATTGGTACTCTAACTATTTTTAATATAATGCGCCAGAACTATACTTTTTGATTTTTTAGCAGTTATTTTATGGCAGCGCACAGTGCTACCCATAAATTTTGCGACATTTCACGCGCTTTGTGCAACAAAAAAGAGGACAGCCCTGTTTAAAAAATCTGGATATTGTTATTTGGGGTATTACCATTTAGTCATTATAGATTAGTTATGCTATGTTTGTATTTGGATTTGGATTTGGATTTGCATAAACGTAGATATAATGTCATAGATAATTATGGGTATAGTTATATGAAACAAGATTTCGTAAAAATTGCTTGCGGCACAGATGATGGGATTAATTTTACAAAAGAGCATTTTGGTTCAGCAAGTTTTTATTTGATTTATCTTTTTAACTTAAAAACAGGAGAGATTAAGAAAATAGAAGAACGGAAAAATACAAGCATAGAGGAAGAAATGCATGGGGATCCTAAAAAAGCCCAGTCAATCAGCGCGCTCCTAAAAGATGTTCAGGTTTTGGTTGCATTTGTAATGGGTCCAAATATTGTTAGGATAAGAAAGAAATTTTTGCCGATAATATCAAGAGAAAGGAGCATTAAAATCGCATTGGAAAAGCTTAAAAAACAGAGCAATAAGATTAGACAAGAATTAAAAAAGAAAACTGGCATAGATAAAGAAATTATTTATTTAAAAATATAATTTCTTATAAAAATTTTTTTACCGAAGACAAGACAGAAATTTTCAATTTTGCAATAATTTATTTTTATCTATTATTTTAGCCCAATAACTGCTGCCGAGCGGCTCGGTCAAAAAGGTTCTATCCGGCATTCAATATTGCCGGGTTTTTCTTGATTTAGTAAATTATATTTGATAAGATAATAAAAGCTTTTATTGTTAAGAGGCGTTTTGATTAGCGAATTAAAATTAATAGAAATAGAGCGAGATAAAAGTCGAGGAATCAGGCTATTGCAGCCAGCCAATATTTTATTAGCTAAAAGAAATAGGTATTTATGCTAAAATCAAAAGAAAAGCAAAAAATTGTAGGAGAACATAAAATCCATAAAAGTGACACTGGATCGGCTGAAGTTCAGATTGCCCTTTTGACCGAGAACATCAAAAGCGTGCTTAGCCATTTAAAAAAGCATCCAAAAGATACCCACTCAAGACGGGGGCTCTTAAAAATGGTTATAAAGAGGAAAAAGCTGTTAAAGTATTTAGAGAAAAAATCAAAGAGAAGATATAACAACATTGTCAAAAAAATGGGCCTTAAAAAGTAAATAACTTTAAAAGCAAAACAATAAGCAAGCTTTTAATTTATGAAAAACATTAATAGATTTGCTTATTGCTTCATTTATTTAACTATTTATGTTCATTAAGCCGACAGAGCAACGGGTAGAAATTCTAATTGATGTCCAGAACCTTTATTATTCAGCTATTAATCTCTATGGCCATAACACCAGAGTTAATTTTAAAGAAATTATAAAACAAGCAATTGGCGGCAGAAAGCTTATTAGGGCTTTTGCTTATGTCGTAAGAACGAAAACGGGTGAGGAAAAACCGTTTTTTGATGCATTGACAAACCTCGGCATTGAGATGAGGGTGAGGGACTTGCAGGAATTTTATGGCGGACAGAAGAAAGCCGACTGGGATGTTGGCATTGTTATTGACGCTGTCAGGACCGCTCCAGGTGTTGACGTTATTATTTTATGCTCTGGAGATGGAGATTTTGTTCCTTTAGTTGAATATTTAAAAAACCAAGGCAAAAGGGTTGAAGTTATGGCCTTTGGTAGGTCAACTGCTTCAAAGCTAAGAGCTTCATCCGACCAGTTTCTTGACATTGATAAAAATCCAAAGAAGTTTTTGCTTAAAAGATAAAAGGATACAAAAATAAATTTTCAAAAGATATGACGACAAAATTTAATAAAGAAATTGCGAAAAGAAATTTAGAAATCCAAGTAGGAGGATTTGCCGATCAGGCTTCCGGCTCCTGTCTTGTAAGATATGGAGACACTTCTGTTTTGAGTACTGCCCAGCTTGGCCAGGAAAAAGAGGACATTGATTTTTTCCCCTTAACTTGTGATTACGAAGAGAAATATTATGCTGCTGGTCGCATCGGCGGCTCGCGCTTTATCAGAAGAGAAGGCCGTCCGAGCACTGAAGCCATCTTGGTTTCAAGAATGATTGACAGGACGATTCGTCCTCTTTTTCCAGATAATTTTTTTTCAGAAGTTCAAGTAATTAACACGTGTTTAAGCTGGGATGAAAAAAACGACCCAGGCATTTTGGGAATTTTAGGGTCTTCAATTGCTTTGCTTGTTTCGGAAATTCCCTGGAGGGGGCCTGTTGCTGCAGTGAGAGTTGCTATGGTTGACGGCCAGTTTGTTCTAAACCCAAACTATAAACAAAGAGAAGAAAGCAGGCTTGATATTGTTTTTTCAGGCCAGAAAAATGGTGACGGCAGGGTTTCAATTAATATGATTGAGGGCGGAGCATTAGAAGCATCAGAAGAAGAGGTCTCAAAGGCATTAAATTTTGCTTTGCCTGCTATTACGGAATTGTTAGATTTTCAAGAAGAGATAGCAAGGAAAATTTCAAAAAAGAAGATATCATTTGGACAAGAAAGCTTAGGCAAGGAGGTTGAAGCGGAGTGCAAAGAGTTTTTAAAGCAGAGATTGGAACAAGCTCTTTTCAATAAAGACAAACAGGAGAGAGAAAAATCTCTTAGAAATTTAGAGGAAGAGCTGATAGAAAAAGTAAAGGAAAAATTTGGACTAGAAAATACGAGGCAAATTAAAATTTTCTTTGAAAAAAGCAAAAAAGAATTATTAAGAGAAAGCATTTTAAAATATGAAAAAAGGATTGATAACAGAAGACTTGACGAGGTTAGAGAGATAAAGGTTGAAGCAGGAATTTTGCCGCGAACTCATGGCTCGGCTATATTTTCAAGGGGAATGACGAAAGTTCTTTCAATTCTAACGCTTGGTTCGCCAAGCGACCAGCAACTTTTGGAAGGGATGGAAATTGTTAAAAAAAAGAGGTTTTTACATCATTATAATTTTCCTCCTTACTGCTCGGGCGATGTAAAAAGGATTGGCTCTCCAAACAGGAGAGAAATAGGCCATGGCATGCTTGCTGAAAAAGCGCTTCGTCCCCTCATTCCAAGCTTTGATGATTTTCCTTACACAATCAGGGTTGTATCCGAGGTTTTAAGCTCTAATGGCTCTACCAGCATGGCTTCTGTTTCTGCTGCCTCGCTGGCCTTGATGGATGCAGGCGTGCCTGTTTTAAGGAACGCGGCGGGAATTGCAATAGGGATTATAAGAGACGGCGATAATTATAAAATGCTGACCGACATTCAAGGCCCAGAAGATTCTTTGGGGGAGATGGATTTTAAGGTTGCAGGAACTAAAATTGGGATAACAGCCATTCAAATGGATGTGAAGGGTGAAGGCATAACAGAAGAAATTTTCAAAGAAGCTCTTGCAAGGGCAAAGAGGGCGAGAAACCAAATTTTAGATATTCAAGATAAACTTTTAGCAAGACCGAGGCAAAACCTTAGCGAATTTGCTCCGAGAGTTTATGTTATCAAAATTAATCCTGAAAAAATCGGGAGCATAATTGGGCCCGGAGGGAGAACTGTCAATGAGATAATCGAAGGATGCGGCGTATCTATTGACATTGAAGAGTCTGGCAAAGTCTTTATTACAGCGGAAAAAGAAGAGGCTGCCAAAAAAGCAATTGATTGGATAAAAAGCCTCACTCGTGAGTTAAAAGTGGGCGAAGTATTCCAAGGAAAAGTGAAACGAATTTTAGATTTCGGCGCTATAATAGAAATTGTCCCGGGCCAAGAAGGGCTTTGCCATATTTCCCAATTTGCGCCTTTTAGAATTAATAAAATTAGAGATGTTGTTAAGGTTGGCGATATTATACCAGTGAAAATAATCAGCATTGACCAACAGGGGAGGATTAACCTTTCAGCAATGGAGGCAGGCTTTAAGGTTGGCCAAAGAAGCAGAATAAACAATCATTATAATGGAAAGAAGAGTAGAGCCTAAAAAGCCTGCTTAAAATTTGTTGCGGCAAACAATAGAATATTTAAGCTTTCGACTGGACAATCAAATTCAGACTGGGATAAAATTAAAAAATAGTTTAAAATAAAATATAAAATAATTTATTTCAAATAAAAAAGATCGAATAACTCTATAACTCTATGGCAAGAAAGAGTAAAACAAGCGATCTTAAGCAAAAGGAGCTTTTCTCTAAAATTTTAGAGCAAGGCACGCTTTTGACAATGAAAGACGATCTTTTAAGGTTTGGCGCTGGGAAATTGGCAATAGGGAGAAAAACTTTAAAAGAAGAGATAGTGCAGGAATCTGCAAAAGAAAAGATAGCGAAAAAACCTGAAGAGAAAATTTTCCAAAAAGCGCCGTTACCGCCGTCTTTTGCAAAAGAAGAAAAAGAAAAGAAAGAAAAAGAGCCAAAGAGCAAGAAAGCAGAAAAAAAGGAAGAGATAGAAGAGAACAAGGAAGCAAAGAGCAAAGAAGCAGAAGAGAAGAAGGAAGAAGAAATAGTTGAACAAATTAAGCGTGCTGCCCGCCAAAGAGAAGCTATTTTAAGGGCAAAATCTCAAGCAAAAAAACAGGAAAAGAAAAGAGAAGAGGAAGAAAAGAGAAAAGCAAAGGAATCAGAAGAAGCCATAGAAGCGAGAAAGAGAGAACAAGAAGGTAGAATTATCGAGAGAATCAGGTCAGCTGCCCGCCAAAGAGAAGCTATTTTGGAAGCAAAAAGGAGAGCGGAAGAGGACGAAAGAAGGAGAGAAGAAATAACAAGACAAGTCTTAGAGGAAAAACTAGACGAGCTTAATTTAAAATTGAATACTTTTCCGGCAAAGAGGAAGCCGCTTGAAATGAGGAAAATTGCAATTCAAAAAGAGAAAGAGGACTTTTTGAAAACTTTTTCTTCTGTAGTGGAGAAGGAAAGGAAACTGAATGACGAAAAGGAAGCGCTTGAAGCGGAAGAATCAACGGTAAAAGACCCTGAACAGAGGCATCAGATTGAAAAGAAAAGGTGGGCAATAGAAGAAAAATTAAGGAAAGTGGAGAAAGAAAAATGGCAGCAAGAAGACAAGTTAAAGCAAAAAGACGCGAAAATAAGGCAGATTGAGAAAAGCTTAGAGGAATTTTCTTCAGAAGAAAGAAAGCTAAAAAGATTTAAAGATGAAGTATTGCGGCAGCTGAAAGAATTGGAAGTTAAAAAGGAAAGAAAACAGCTAATGGATGAGCTTGAGCTGTATAAAGTTAAAATAGATTCTTTTTTGAGGAAAGAAGCAAGACTGGAGCAAGAAAAAGAGGAAACTGACAAAACACTTTCAATTGTCCTCAGAAGGGAGCAAGAACTGGAAAGAAAAGAGGACGAAATAGTAGAAAAAGAAAAGGAAGCAGTTTCTCTTGCCCAAGAGAGAGAGTTAGAAAAAGAAAGGTGGGGAATAGAAGACAAAAGAAGGTCAGTGGAGGACGAGCGTTGGAGGTTGGAGAGAGAGAAACAGAGATTACAATCTTTGATTAATGAAGTTGAAGAAAAGCATCAACAGGTAATCCAGAGAAAGAATGAACTTGAAGTAAGGATTAAAGAAATTAATTCTTTTTTGGGAATAATTTCTCCAGAAGAGAAAGCAAAACAGGAACAAGCAAAAAAGGAAGAAGAAAGGAAGGCAAAAGAAAAAGAAGAAAAGAAAAAGGAGGCAAAGGCAAAAGAAGAGGAAAAGAAAGCAGAGGCAAAAAAGGCAGAGGAAGGTAAGGCAAAGGAAAGACAGGGAGAAAAAGCAGAAGATGCAGAAAAAGCTGCTGCTGCCAAATCAGAAGAAGATAAAGAGGCCGAAGAGGAAAGAAAAAAGATTTTAGAGGAAATTAGGCGGAAAGTTGAAGAGGAAAAGGAAGGCAGAAGGCAGTTTGAGGAAGGATGGCAGAAGACAGGACCAGTTAAAAGGCTGACGCCGACCGGTTTGGCCGAGGAAGCTTCGGACCAAGAAACACCATCGTTGTCCGGACAAAAGACAACCGCCCAAGCTCAAAGCCAAAAAGCCGGTTCAGCCCGAGCAGAGAAGGTGTCGCCGGGAAGCCAGCCAGTAGTGCCGGGCGCAGGAGCCGCGTTCTCGCAAGGAAAGAACGTGGAAAATTTAAGCCCAAAAGAAGCTGCTATTAAAAAAATATCCTCGGTTTCTTCAGAAGAGGAAGAAAGAAGAAAAAAATTTTTGTCTAGGGTTTTTGGAGAAGGAGAGGAATCCGTAGAACGTGAACCTCTTAAAAACAAAGAAAAAGTTGTCTTTAGGCCGATAGTAAAGCAGCCTTCTGCCCTTGAAAGATTTTTTGTCAGACTTATAATTGTTTTTGTTGTCCTTGGCCTTATTGCAGGAGCTTTTTTCTTTGTTTATGCTTATATCTACCCCAAGAAACCGATAAAACCATTATTTAAGTTTTTCTTTGGAATTGGACATTCAAGCGCTGCAAATAATGTTGTTTTAGTTTTACAAAATAGCAGAGAGAAAAATTCAATTTTTAGCTAAATTAAAATTTTACTTTATTTGTTGCCCAATCCTATAAGCCTATATTATATGGGGTTAATAAGCGGTTAAGAAATTTATGAATGCTAATTTTATCAAAGAGCGCAAAAAAGCTCTTGAAAAACAAAAACGCAGCCTTGAAGAGCAGCTTAGTTCTTTTGCTCGAAAATCTAAAAGTCTCAACGGAGGATGGGAAGCGCTTTATCCAGATTTTAAGGGCGGATGTATCGAGGAAGAAGCAGACGAAGTTGAAGAATATGACAAACGTGTTTCCTTGGAAAAAATGATGGCAGAAGAGTTGGACAAAGTAAATTTGGCTTTAAAAAAAATAAAAGAAGCAAGGTATGGCATTTGCGAAAAATGCGGAAAATTAATTTCAAAGGAACGCTTAATAGTTTATCCGCAGGCAAGATATTGTAAGGAGTGCAATAAATAATTATTTTATTTGTAGGGCTTGCGCAAGAAGGCGGCCAGGCATAAGGAAAGTTGTTTTTCCAAGAAATTGATGTTAGAGCTTGCCGTACCCTATTAGAGGAAGGTTAAATTATTATTGATGTGATATTGATATAAAAAGTAAATAGCGGCGCAAAATAACAAGTTTTTGTTTTTTAAACTTGTTATGCTAGAACTGTTTTTTATTTTAAAATCAGCGCTGGCATAAAGCTTGTTGTTCTGCGTTGAGATTGTCCAATTTATGAATTTATTTAAAGACATTCCTTCGGGAGACAATCCCCCAGAAGAGATCAATGTTGTTGTGGATATCCCAAAAGGGTCCCATAATAAGTATGAATACAATGAAGAAGAGGGATATTTTGAGCTTGACAGGACATTTTATTCTCCTCTTTATTTGCCTTGCGACTATGGGTTTATCCCTCAAACAAGGTCTGAAGATGGCGATTCTCTGGATGTGCTGTTGATAAACAGCTTTCCTACTTTTTCCGGATGTGTTATTAAAGCAAGACCGATAGGAGTTATGTTTATGGAAGACGAAAAGGGAACTGATAATAAAATCATTGCTTTGCCAAAAGTTAAAATAGACCCGCGGTTTAAGGAAGTTAGCAGGGTCGAGGATTTGCCCGAGCACCTTAAAAAAGAAATCCAAGCCTTTTTTGAGGATTATAAAAAACTTGAACCCGGAAAGTTTGTAAAAGTAAAAGGTTGGGCAGGGCTATCTAGCGCAGAAGAAATTATAAACGAATCTGTAAAAAGATATAAAAATGAAAACAACAATAAATAAGCTAAAAAGCTCAAGAATTGAAATTCTGTTTGAAATTCCTTGGCATGAATTCCAGCAGTTTTTTAATAAAGCAATAGATTCCCTTTCCAGCGAGGCAAAAGTTGCAGGATTTAGAGACAAAAATATTCCTGCTTCTCTTCTTGAAAAGGAAATTGGCCAGGAGAAAATTTTATGGCAGGCGGCCCAATTTGCGATTAAAGAGAAATATTCATATTTTGTTCAAGAGAAGGCGATAGAGGCTATCGGCACTCCCAAAATCAGTATTTTAAAGCTTGCAAAAAACAACCCTTTTTCTTTCAAGGTGGTAGTTGATGTCATTCCAGAGATTGATTTGCCAGATTATAAGGAACTCGCCAAAAATGTTCAGAAAAAAAAGATAAAAGTTGAAGACAAAGATATTGAGGAAAGCCTTGACTTACTTAAAAAATCAAGGCCAAAATTTGAACAATTAAACAGGGAAGCAAGAGAGGGTGATTTTGTGGAAATTGAATACAGCAGTCCGCAGATTGAATCCGGAAAGGTTTACTATGATAGGTTCTTTTTAGGCAAAGGGGGCTTTACCAAGGGATTTGAGGACAACATTCAAGGAATGGAAATTGGCCAGGAAAAGAAATTTGTTGTTTCTTTTCCGAGCGATTATCATAAAAAGGAACTTGCATCAAAAGAGGCGGAAATCAGCCTTAAACTCAAAAACGTTCAACTTGCAAAATTTCCGGAAATTAATGATGAATTTGCAAAATCGCTTGGCAAATTTAAAAATTTAACCGAGCTTAAAGAAAGCATTAAGCAAGGAATTATCCAGGAGAGGGAAAAAGAGGAGAAAGAAAGAATAAGAAGCGAGGTTTTAGACAAGATAAGCAGCATGTCTGAGTTTGAAGTTCCAAAAACTTTGGTTGATGTTGAGATAGAAGCTTTGATGAACGATTTAAAAGAAAAGGTTTCAAACCAGCTGAAAATGTCTTTTGAAGATTACTTAAAGAACATTAATAAAACAGAAGAGCAGTTAAAAGAATCTTTCCATAAGCAGGCAGAAAAAATGACAAGGCAGTTCTTGATTATAAGGGAGATAGGCAAAAAAGAAAAAATTGAAGTAAGCGATGAGGAAGCAGAAGAGGCTGCAAACGAATTTTTAAAAAAGTATCCAAATGCCCAAAAGGCTGAAAAGGATATTGACCCGGCACGTTTAAAGGATTATTATAAAGGTGTATTGTTCAATGAAAAAGTTTTCCAAATTTTGGAATCTGCAAGCGGAAAAGAAAATGAAAAATAAAAAGAACAAATAAATTTAAAGCTTTAAAACAATTTTTATTTTTATGGCTATTGTTCCAACAATAATTGAAAAATCACAAAGAGGAGAAAGGGCTTATGATATTTTTTCCCGGCTTTTGGAGGAAAGAATAATATTTCTTGCTGGCCCTATTACCGACAACTTGGCAAATTTAGTAATTGCAGAAATTCTATTTTTAGCTTCAAAAAATTCAAACCAAGACATCAAACTTTACATCAATTCTCCCGGAGGCTCAGTTACGGCAGGATTAGCCATTTATGACACCATGCAATATGTAAAATGCGATGTTTCAACTATATGTATTGGTATGGCTGCCTCAATGGGCGCAACTCTTCTTGCTGCTGGCACAAAAGGAAAGAGATTTGCTTTGCCAAATTCAGAAATTTTGCTTCATCAAGTTGCGGGGGGCATTACTGGTCAGGCAACAGAAATTGAGATAGGCGCAAAGCAAATTTTAAAAATGAAGAGAAAGCTTAACCAAATTTTAGCTTTCCATACCAACCAGCCGCTTAAAAAGATTGAAAAAGATACAGACAGAGATTTTTATTTGACAGCAGAAGAGGCAAAAAAATACGGCGTTATAGACCAGGTCATCAAGGGAAAGTAAAATGATTAATATTTCCAAAAAAAATATAATTATTTTAGTTTTTATTGAAAGTGTTGTTTTGGTTGCTTTGATTTTTTTGCTTGTATTTGGATTAAAAGGTTTTTTTGGCCAGTCAAATTATTGGGCTGTTTATTTGAAAACAGGAGACCTTTATTTTGGCAAGCTTGTAAGACTTTCCCATTATACGCTTAGAGACCCTTACCTGCTTGTCCTTGATTCCAACAAGAATGGTGAAGCTAAAATTCAAAAATTTGAAAACGCTTTTTGGGGGCCTGAACCGGAGATGAAAATTAATCCAGAGAATGTTGTTTGGATTTCAAGGTTGTCTTCTCAAAGTTCTGTGGTAAAATATATGGAAGGAAAGGCAAACATAAGCCAAAGGTCGAATTCCGCGGTTATTCCAGAGAATAATTCATCTAGTTCGGCTACGGGTTCTTTGCCCGCGGTCAAATAATTAATAAAAACGCGGAAAAATGAAACAAAAATTTTTAAAAACACCAATTTTTATTTTTAGTTCTTGTTTGGCTATTTTTATTGTTTTTCTCTTTTTTGGTGTGCCAAAGGCATCCGCTGCCGCGCCGTTTGATGTTACAGGCTATGCCTGGTCTTCAAACATCGGCTGGATAAGCTTTAACGGGACAACTGACGATGGCTACAGCTACGGAGTTGTTATTGATTCTGACGGCAAATTTTCTGGCTATGCCTGGTCTTCAAACATCGGCTGGATTAGCTTTAATCCATGTGACGTTGGTAGCTGTGGATCTTCGGCCAAAATTGCTGATTTAACTGAACATAACTCAATAATAACCGGCTGGGCAAGAGCTTTAAATTATGGTGATGGCTGGGACGGATGCATAAGTCTTAGCGGGACAGCCACTGA
>JAGGTS010000058.1 GCA_021163625.1 bacterium
GCCGTTAGGTTTTAAAACTCTGTAAATTTCTTCTAGGGCCTGTCTTTGGTTGGGGTAATGATGAAAAGAATTCAAACAAAATACAAAATGAAAATAATTATTCGGAAAAGGTAGTTTGTTTGCTTCTCCTACAATAAATTTCAAGTTTTTATTTTTACAGTATTTATTTTTTTTGTAGTTAGCAATTTTTATCATCTCAGAAGAGATATCAGTACCAATAATTTCTCCATTTTCATCTAGCAACGATGATAATCTTATTGTTAACTCGCCTGTTCCACAACCTATGTCTAAAATTTTATTTCCTGGTCCAATATATGGCTTTGCTATTTCTATTACTTTTTTGTAACTATATCGAAAATATAAACTCCACAATCCAATGTCATAGTGTTTTGCCCAATTATCGAATTGATCCAAACTTGCTTTTTTGATATTATATTTCTGCATCATATAAAGGAGTAGTGTTACTTTAATATATTTCCTAGATAATAAAGAAATATATTTTTTAGATTAATTTTTGCTCTTATAACGAATTCTTTTCCTGTTTCTTTGCTGTATTGAATATAGGTTTCGCCAAATTTATTCACAGTTTCATTTTTGTGCCAGGGAATTTTATCTTTTTTATAAATTAACCAGGGCGTATCTTTATAAGAGTCTTCTAATACACACCCGTCTTTATGCAGGAATCTGTTAGGATTGTCGCTTTGTCTAATTAATTCTTTTGCCATTTGCCATGTTTCTTCGTCGGGAGGAGGGATCTTTTTCTTTTTTTTATCAAATAAGAATGGATTGGGATACATAAACGACGTTATTTTTGCCATAGAACCCAGCACTCTTAAATTAGGGCTAATTAACATAAATTCTATTGTTAATTTTTTATTCTTTATTAAATTATCAAAAAAAATATATCTAAGTAGCGCAAAATTAACTTTCCCCATTAATCTTGACGATTGTATTTCCGGTGATATAGCTGTGAACTCTAAATAATAAAGATTTTTGTTTAAAATACTTTTTCTGCTGATAGCTGCTGTTCCAACTATTTTATCTTTATGTCTCAAAATCAGCAAAAAATCAGCGCTAATAATATGTTTTTCAATGAATTTTTCGCCAAAATCACCCCAGCACTCTTTTATTAAAGATTTTATATCTTTTTTAATTTTTTCTTTAACTTTCTCATCTAAAGACGAACAGTCTTTTAACATTTCTGCTTTAAGCCGAAAAGTTTTATTTCCTTTTTTAATTTTCATTGTTTTAATTTTACTGTTTTTGATATATCTGTCCATAGTTAAAATTATTCTAAGCTTAATCTAATTATTTTTACCCTATGAAAGAAGGAGTAAAAATTAAAATAGTGGCTTTCCGGCTTATTTTCTTTTTGTTCTCTGGAAAAATTAAAGAAAAGTACAAAAGGAATGCTATAAGAAAAGATGGTCCCCAGAATACTGTATTAGACCAAAAGTTTAAATGTTTTTCCCCGGTTTTGAGATAAAGTATTAATAGAGACAAAGCCCAAAATGCCAGACAAGCTGTTAAGGCAAGAAAAACTTTATTAATGTTATTCTTTCTATCTTTTAAAAATACAAAAATTCCTAAAAATAAATTGAAAACCGCTACTATAATTAATGAAGCATTTAACAGTAATTGCTGCATAATAATTTTATATATTTTTAAGAAATGTAATCAGTTTTATTTTTCCAACAACAACTAAAGAATCCAAAGAACCTTGCTTTAAATGCAGTTTTCTTTCAAACATTTCATTTATTAAACGATTTTTGCTCCAAGAAATTTTATTGGGCCTTAAAGCCAAGCCTGGAGCGGGCATATATGCGTTTTTTAAAACAAATGTTTTTTTATTAAATTTTGCATTTGGCCATAATTGCGTTACATATTTTGAAGCAATATTTAAAGCTTTTTCAGCTAGATTGTCCGTTCCATTTGGATTTGGGTATAATTCTACTTTATTGAAATAACTATAATACACAGTTGGATTTTGGGTTCTGAATATAAAATATATTGGCGCTAAAGCCCTAAACGGATTCCAAAAGAAGTTCCGGAGTCTTGCAATAAAAAATTTTTTAACAATTATATTTGAAAATATGTTACCTATGCCTTTTTTCTGGTAAGCAGGATTAATCATCATTGCTCCTGTATATATCACTTTGTTATCCAAAAACCGAAACATTGTAAAACCAACATCCTGTTGTTCCTCTATGTCTTTAGCGACTAATAAATAATCTGATGCGTTTATCCACTTGTAAATGTGGTTTTCGGGGTTTTGGCCTGCTGACTTTGATATTTTTTCCAGAACAACAGCGTATTTTGTTAAATCTTTTTGTTTGTGAATGTTTATTTCGTTAATTTCGATTATTTTTCCATTGCCCAATTTTATATTTTTGGAATTCATAACCTTAACTCTTATCCGCAACTTTGGAACTGCTGATACAATTATGGGACTAAAATATTTTCTATTTAGAAAAATCTTTATAGAGAAGAGTTTGTTCAAAAAGGTCTATTCTAATGCATTTAGGCACAACTACTGGCTTTCTTCTATCCAAAAGAATTAAAGCCGTTTCCGTTGTAAGCATTGAAGCTGCTAAACTGCAGCCAACTGAAACTGTTGGAATTGCGGAAGCGCCTTGCAAAACCTTCATTATTACTTCATTGGAAGCATATTTTGGCACTTCAACTACTGCTTTTTCCAGTGGAAATTTGTAATTTTCCATTTCTTTTTCGTTTTTTGGTATTTTATAGAACTCATCAAAACTCATCCCCTTAGGGTCGAAAACAAATAAGGGAGAGCCAAAACCGATGCTGTGAGCTGTCATACTATATAATCCATACTCTCTGGCTTTTTTGTGTAAAAGAGCCCTTTCCTTAAAAGAAAAAAATTCTATTTCGTCTATTGCCAAATCTGCCCCGTTTAAGAAATCTTCTATATTATTTTCATTAATACCTTCTGGGTATATGTCAAGCTTGAGCGATGGGTTTATCTCTTTTAGGGCCCTGCCTACTGCTTTTGCTTTGTTTTCTCCTATTGTTTGAACAGTAGCAGCAAACTGCCTATTAATATTTGCTTCTTCAAATATATCTGGGTCAGCTATTTTTAGATGGCCAACGCCAAGGCGGACTATTCTTTCTGCTGCAATTCCTCCGACTCCGCCTACGCCTGCAATGGATACAGTAGAATTTTTAAGTTTTTCTTGTTCTTGTTCGTTAAAAACACCTATATTCCTAACGAAACTTTTTTTGTAAAATTCAGGCATAAATTTTTATATTTTATTTTAAAAAATGTAATAAAGCGGCCATTTATATTACATTATACATTATACATTATACATTACCGATTGTCTACATTTATATTAATTTAATTTCTTTTAAAAGTTAAACTTTTCTGGTGGAAGTAAAAATAAACGCCAGATCTTTTTTGATGTTGTAAATTATTGCTTTTTATGATTAATGCTTTTGTTGTTTTTTTGTTAGCTTCTTTTTAAAGCTTTTAAAAAGCAGGGCAATCCCCTGCTTTTTATCATTAAGTTTAATTAGGGAGTACAAAACTATACCTGAGGAGGGGTGCTGGTTTGGTCTTCTGGCTGGTCGGTCGCTTCTTGAGTGTTATTGAGGTTTTCTTGGGGATTTTCTTGGGGATTTTCTGGTTGGGAAGGAACCTTTTGTTCTTGGCTGACATTAAGAACTTCTCCTCCTTTCTTTTTTCCTTTTAACAAAAGGATGATTATTATCAATAATACGATTATCCCTATTGAAACCCAGGTAATTGTTGCTGCTGTGGTCATTTTTCCTTTTTTGGCTTGCTTACTCTTTTACCTATTTGTTAGCTTTCTAACAAATAAGCGAGCAACTAAGCCTAATTTATATTTAAATTACGACTTTTATATTATTTTACCATTTATTTTTTATAAATCAATTTATAAATATCCCCTGCTCCCATAATTATTAATATTTGGTCTGCCCGCAGGTTTTTCTGCAGAAACTGTTTCAAATTTTCTTTTTTTAGGTAAATTACTTCTTTTCTATTAATTTCTTCCACTAATTTTTTAGCATTGACTTTTTTTTTGATTGATAAATTTTCTCTGCCTGCGACATCAAAAATATCAGTTATTATTAAACAATCAATCAATGCTTTCCCTCCCCTTTTTTTAGTTGCCTCTTTAAAAATTTTGACAAAATCTTTGAAAAGATAAAATGTCCTTTGGCATTGGTGGGGCTGGAAAACGCAGCATATTTTTTTATTTTTAAATTTTTCTCTTGCTCCCTTTAAAGTTGCAATGATTTCTGTTGGATGGTGGGCATAATCTGAAATCGTAACGATTTTTTTCTTATTTTTTGAAATTGATAAGTTTGTTTTTAATATCTCAAACCTTCGCCAACTACCCTTATATTCTGATAGCGCTTTATATGAGATTTTGTCGTTAATCTTAAGGGTTCTCCCTAAAGCAAGGGCGGCTAAGGCATTGCAGATATTATGTTCTCCGGGAATTTTCAACTTTTTCTTTAATTCAACTGACTCTTTTTGTTTTAGCGAAAACCATTTTACTCTTTTTAAATCAATAACCTTGTCCTTGCCCTCTAAAATCTTTTTTATATTCTTGTCGTCTTTATTTGCTATCAGGATTCCTTTTTCAGACAGATGGCCTATAAATTTTTTAAATCCAAGAAGTTCATTTTTTAAATTTTTGTAGAAATCAAGATGTTCTCTCTCAATATTGGTTAGGATAATGATTTCTGGCCAATAGTTTAAAAACGATTCTTGGTGCTCGCAGGCTTCAATCACTAAATACTTTGATTTTCCCATTTTAAAATTTGAGTTATTAAACTCTTTAAGTTTCGTTCCTATAATAACAGTCGGGTCTAATTTCGCTTTTTTCATTATTAAAGAAATCATTGCCGTTGTTGTGCTTTTTCCATGAGTCCCTGCTACGGCAATGGTGGAATATTTTTTTGTTAAAATGCCGAGCGCTTGCGGATAGCTTAAAATTTGTATTTTATTGTTTTGTTTCTTTAACGCGTATGCTTTTTTAATTTCCGGATTATCTTTCGAGACAGCTGGGCTGTAAATTATTAAATCAACATCTTGTTTGACATTTTTCTCCTTTTGTTTGCCTATAAAAATTTTAGCTCCCTTTTTTGCCAAAAGTTTAGTTATTTCAGAGGAGGCGAGGTCTGAACCGCTTACAGACGCTTTATTTGCAAGATAATATTGGGCTAGAGCTGAGATTCCTATGCCTCCTATGCCAATAAAATGGACTTTCATAATTTTTTATCTTTAAAACTTTTTATTTTAAAGAAAAAGAAGCTAGCTTATTATATTCTGCCCCGCTTCTTTTTAATTTGCTTTCCATTACATCTATAGATTTTACTGGAAATTCTAAAGTTATTTCTTTATTAATTTTTGGCCTTTCTTCTGGCTCGATTGCTCTCCATTGCCAGGCCTTGATTCTGCCTATTGTAATATGAGGCTTGAAATCGTTTTCAGGATTTTTCTGGGAAATGTTGTTTTTTGAAATTTCGTCTTTTATCTCTCTGGCCAATTCTGCCAATATTTTGTTATTTTCTATTTCAGCCCAAATCAGACGTGGCGGAGTATAATTTTTTGGGCCATAACAAATATTTAAGAGTTTCAATGAAAACTTGCTGTATTTGGCAGAGATTTTATCAGCAACCTCAAAAATATCCTTTAATTTGCTTTTTTCTGTTCTGCCGATAAAAAGAAGGGTTATATGCAAATTTTTCTTTTCAACCCATCGAATCGGGCTAACTCCTTGGCTAGTTTTTAAAAAAAGTTTATTGATTTCTTTTCCTTCATTTTCTAATTTTTCTTTAATTTCCTCTGGCAGATTGATAGCAAAAAAAATTCTTTTGTAATTTAACATAGTTTAGTGTTTAGTCCTAATTTGGGATAATATTGGCTTTGTATAGTGTATATTTGAATCTTACCATAAAATAACCTAAAATTAAATCGCAAAGCCCTTATCTTATATTTGATATTTAATAAAAATGGAAATAAACAATGAAAGAATCATATCTTTATAAAAAACTCCCCTCAAAAAGGGTTAAGTGCTTAAATTGCCCTCACTATTGTTTAATTGATAATAATTCCAAGGGTGTTTGCGGTGTCAGGAAAAACATTAATGGAAAGCTTTATTCTTTAAATTGGGGCAAAGTCGCCGCTTTGAATATTGACCCCATAGAGAAAAAGCCTCTTTTCCATTTTTTGCCAAAAACTTATAGCTTGTCTTTGGCCACAGTGGGATGCAATTTTAAGTGTTGGTCATGCCAAAATTACCAAATATCCCAAATGCCAAATCTTAGCGGTAAAATAGAAGGAGAAAACATTCTGCCTGACCAGATTGTAGAGATTGCCAAGGCAAACGATATCCCGAGTATTTCTTATACTTATACAGAGCCTACGATTTTTTCTGATTACGCTTTAGATATTGCTAAGATTGCCAAAAAAAATAATATTAAAAACTGCTGGATTTCAAACGGTTTTTGGTCAAAAGAACTTTTTAATCTAATATACCCTTATGTTGACGCAGCAAATATTGATTTAAAAAGTTTTGATGACAAATTTTATATTAAATATGCCGGAGGCAGATTAGACCCTGTTTTGGAAACTTTAAAGCGGCTGAGAGAGAAAAATATATGGGTTGAAGTGACAACCTTGGTAATTCCGTCATTTAACGATTCTGATGATATTCTCAGCAAAATTGCCTCTTTTATCAAAAATAAACTCGGCGATAATGTTCCCTGGCATATATCCCGTTTTTCGGGCGCAGTTTCTTGGAAGTTCAAAGATATCCCGGATACGCCATTGGCTACCCTTGAAAAAGCTTATCAAATAGGAAAAAATTTTGGCTTAAAATATATTTACATTGGCAATGCTCCGAATTTAAAAAAGGAAAACACCTTTTGCCCAAAATGCGGGGCATTGGTTATAGAGAGGGATGGCTATTCTGTTAAGAGGTTTGATAAAAACGGTAAATGCCCAAAATGCGGGGCTTTATTAGATTTAATTGTAAAGTAGCGCTTATTTGACATTTGCATCTACGCTTGTTGAAGAAATGCCAGAGTTACTGCTCGATGTTGTTGACGTTGCTGGAGCAAATGAATGTTGAGGCATTGCCTGCTCTAACTTTAAATCAATTAATTTTTTCTTTTCTTTTTTCGCGGATGAGCCTGGTAGAACTTCTACCTTTAACTTTTTTGATATTTTTGCTACTTCATATATCTTAGCGCAAAGAGATGGCGTAAATCCTGGTTTTAATTTCATTTGGCAATTATTATTTTCCGGCAGCCAAAAAGAGACTTCATTTTTGCTCAATGGCTGGAAAATTCTGCCTTTTTCATCTATTATATTTCCAATGTCCCAAGCTCCTGTTGGAGTAGTTTCCTTGCCGATATTTTGCCCTTCGACTACCACCTCAATAAATTTTTCTGTGGTAACCCGGTCTTTAATATTGCTATGCTTAAATTCTTTGCTGACATCAGAAGCTTTAAGCCTGTTGCCAAGGTCAACTGCTTTTACTAAACTTACTTTTATATCGCCTATCGTCACTTCGTAAACTGGTTTTGGTTTTTCTGGCTTTGGAAGAGGCGGGGCAGGAGGTTTATTTGCCATTTTTACAATAATAATACCAACAATAAACACAAGTATTATGCTGGTTGCAATTATCGCTTTTTTAGTTGTTGGCCCAATCCTTCCGGACATCTTTTGATATATTTAATTAATTATTTTATTTGACCTTTAGTCTTTTTAAAGTATTTTGTCCAAAATTTTCTGTACATATTTTATTTTACCATTATTGCTTTTTGCATATCAAGCCGTTGCTTTTAGATGATTAAAACTGTCTGTATTCACAAATGTTTCTAAAATCGCAGCTTTTGCATTCCCAGCTTGGCTTTGGCGCAAAATTACCCTTTTCAATCTCTTTAATGATTTTTATTATCTTTTCTTTTATTTTTATTTTGTCGTCGTCGTTTCCAATAAAAGATATTTTTTTATTGTCGTTTAAATACCAACAGGTTAATTTTTCTGGTTTTAGATTAAAGACTTCTTCTGCCGCTATTTGGTAAATTAATAATTGTTCTTTTGATTCTTTTGTAATTTTGCTTGATGATTTGCCTGTCTTATAATCAATAAGCTCTACCTTGCCATTACCCAAATCGTCTATCCTGTCTATTCTTCCTATCATTAGGTATTTTCCTAATTTTAAATTAAAGCTTTGTTCTAAGGCAGGCTTTTGGTTGATAAATTTTATTTTCGGATTTGTTTTTTTATAATCGTCATAAAATAATTTTAGCGACTTTTTGCCTTGGTTGAAATATTTTTCTTTTTCTTCTTTATTTCTATACCATTGGTCAATCCAGTTTTTTTTGTATATTGAAATCAGGTCCTCAAATTTTAATAGGTTCGTTTCTTTATTTATTTTTTCGTTTTCTTGCGTTGTCTTAAACAAGTTTAGGTTCGCCCTTTTATTTCTGCTCTCGCAGGCCAGTTTTAAAAATTCGTATAGCGTATTGTGCATTGTTTTGCCAAAACTAAAAACAGGGCTTCCAACTCTTGGCACTTTTAAAATATGGGCAAATTTATATTGCAGCGGGCATTTTTCAAAAGCACAAAGTTGAGTGAAAGAAAACCATAAGGGAGACTGGAGGTTGTTATAAGCATTAATCTTTTTCTTTATCTTTTCTTTATTTCTTATTATGTTAACTTCTTCTGCAAGCTTTAGATTGTCTGCTTTGTTTTCCTTGGCATAAAGCCCTGCCTCAAACAGGAACCTTGACGGGATTGTTTTTCTAGCGCCCCCATAATTGTCTGCCCAGCTAAAGAAGACGCCTTTTTTTGCCCTTGTTATTCCTACATAGAAAAGCCTCCTTTCTTCCTGAAGGTGGACATTTCCTTCAGGCGTTATTTCTTTTGTAAGGTCTTGAGGTATTTCTATTGGCTCTTTTTTATTTATGCTTGGAAACCGTTTTTCAACCAGTGACGGGAGAAAAACATAGTCAAATTCTAAACCTTTTGCTGCGTGGATAGTCATTACATTTACCATATCCGGCCCTTGATTCAAATCAAAATTTAATTTTCCTTCTTCTCCTGAATCAATTTCCAGGTCAATTTGCTCGATGAAATTATTTAAATTTGGGTCTATCTGGGCTTGCTCGAATTTTTTTATCTTGTCGTAAAACTGGTTTATTAAATCAAAATCTTTCTCATCCTTCTTTTCTTTTGTTAAATACTCCAAGTATCCTGATTCTTCTAAAAATAAAATAAATACCTCGCTAACATTTCTTTCCCTTGCTGCCTTGCTATGTTTTTTTAGTAATGACAAGAGAAAGTTAATTTTTGTTACAGTGCTCTGGTTTATTTTTGGGATAACGCTAATTTGATTTAACGTTTCATATATTGGCTGCCCTTTTTTAAAGCTATACTGGCTTATTTTTGCTATTTCTTCGTATGGCAATTTTAGGAAAGGCAAATTAAGTATCCTGAAAAAATATTTATCATCATAATAATTTAATAATATTTTTAGGTAAGACATTATATCAAGGATTACCGGCTTTGAATAAAGGCCGCTTGAAGCTAAGAATTGGTACGAAACTCCCGCTCTTTCCAATTGTTGACAGAAAACCTTGGCATATCTGTTTGCCCTTACGAGAATGGCAAAATCATTTGGCGTTGTTTCTTTGTCTTTGTTCAAAATATAAATAATTTTTTCTATAACTCGCTTTGCTTCTTCTTCTGCGTTGCTAAAGTGCATAACTTCTATAATTCCCTTTCTGTTTTTTTCTGCAATTAATTTTTTATTAATTTTTTTGAGGTTTTTTAAACTTATCCCTTTCTCTTTCGCGCGTTCTACTATTTTGTTAACTTTTGAAAGCTGATATTCAAGCCGGTTTGGGTTGTTTTTTTGGATAAAACTGTAAGAAATGTCCAAAATATTTTGGGATGAACGATAATTCCTGATAAGCACTATTTCTTTTAGGTTTGGGTAATCTTCTCTGAACCTTAGGACATTACTGAAAGAACTCCCTCTCCACATATATATGGATTGGTCGTCATCAGCGCAGACGGTTATGTTATTTCTTGGCTTGGAAATTAATTTTACTAATTCGTATTGTGTCCAATTGGTATCTTGAAATTCGTCTATCAATACATATTTGAACTGTTTTTGATAGCTTTTCAAAATCAAGGGCCTTTTTTCAAATAGCTTTAAAGTATAATTGATTAAGTCTCCAAAATCTAAAAAGTTATTAAGAGAAAGCAGTCTTTGGTAGGTTGAATAAGCGTTTGCGATTTCTTTTATCCTGTCAGCTTCTTGCTGTATAGCCGCTATTTCTTTTTTGTCGCTGCTTTTTATTAATTTGCTTCCTTGAGCAATGCCATCCATATTTAACCTTAATTTGTCGCTGTATTCTAAATAGTCTTCCGGGTATATTGCTTCGTCTTTACACTTAGAAAAGTGCTTCAAAAGCGCATTGATAAATTTGGTAGGATTGCCAAGAGGCCTGTAGTAGTCAAGCTTGAATTTATCCAAATTTTGTTTTACTAAAATCCATGCTTGGGTGTCATCTAATATCTTAAAATCGGTTGAAATGCCGACATCTAAACCATGCTCTTTTAAAATTCTTTCGCAAAAAGAATGAAATGTTGAAATCCAAAAATCAGCATACCCTATTGGGAGAAAATCATTAACTCTGTCAATCATTTCTTGCGCCGCCTTTTCAGTAAAAGTTAGTGCCAGTATTTCTTCTGGAGCGATATTTTTTGACAAAATAAGATTTAAAATCCTTTTAGTGATAACGGTTGTTTTCCCTGTTCCCGCGCCAGCAACAATCATAATAGGGCCTTTGCCTGCTTTAACTGCTTGTTCTTGTTCTTTGTTCAGCCCATCTAATATTTTTTCCTTTTCTTGTTCATTCATTTTTTATTAATCAATTCTTTTATTTTTGGTATTGCTTTTTTTGCTGCCTGTTCGCCTTTTAGGATAACATCATCTCCATTGACAATTTTAGTCCAGAAAATTCTTGGGATAACGGGCTCTATAACAATATCAGCATACTCTATGTCTCTTTTCGCAAGCTGGTACAATAAAAGGTCTGAAGATGTCCTGAACATTGATAGAATTGAAGTTTTAGTTTGTTCGGTTTTATTTAATGTTGATAAACTGTTTAAATTTACAGCTATAACTATATCTGCCCCCATAGATTTAACTATCTTTGCTGGCACGGGCATTGACAGTCCCCCGTCGCTTAAGCAATAATTGCCAATTTTTACAGGTTCAAAAACCATAGGGAAAGCGCTGCTTGCCCTTATTGATTTGATAAGGCTTCCATAGCTCAGGATAACTGTTTTTCCGGTTTTGATGTCTGTAGCAACTGCCCGAAATGGTATTTTTAGGTCTTCTATTTTCAGCCTTCCTAAACGTTTTTCTAAAAAATTAACCATTTTTTCGCCTTTTACTAATCCCCAGCGAAAACTCGGGTCGAGAAAAATCTTAATAAAATCCCTTCGAGTAAAAGAATGGGCATATTCTTCTATTTTAGAAATATCGCCAAGGGCGGCATATCCTCCGCCGATTATTGCTCCTGCGCTTGTTCCTGCGATGTAATCTATATGAATATTGTTTGTCAGCAATGTTTTTATTACACCGATATGCGCAAGCCCCTTTGCGCCGCCGCTTCCTAATGCAAGGCCTATTTTCTTTCTGTTTGGCATATTATTTTATTATTTTTATGGTTTTATCTAATTTGTGATTTTATTTAATTTATTTAAATTTTCTCAGCGCCAAAAAATCTCTTTTTAGAATTTCCTTCATTTTTTTATTATAAACAGCAACAGCGGGATGGTAAAAAGGAATAATTATTGGACTTTTCTGTTTGCTTTTATGCCTAAAAATAGTTCCGTGAATTTTGCTAATCGGCAATAGTTCTTTTTCAAAGCCAAACTTTTCCATTAAAAATTTCATAGAATATCTTCCAAGGCAACAGATAACTTCTGGTTTAATGGCCTCTATTTGCCTTTCTATATATTTTGAACATTTTTCTATTTCTTCTGGCATTGGGTCCCGATTGTTTGGCGGCCTGCACTTTAAAATATTTGAGATATAAACTTCACTTCTTTTAAGCCCCGCAGAATCAAGAAGTTCGTCTAAAATTTTGCCTGCTGCTCCGCAAAAAGGGCGTCCTTTTTTATCTTCCCAAAAGCCAGGCGCTTCTCCAACAAAAAATATTTTTGCTAAATGGTTTCCTTCTCCAATAACAGGATATGTCCTTGATTTATATAAAGGACATTTCTTGCAATTTATAACTTCTTCTTTAACTGCTAACAGCTTTTTTTCTATTTTTTTAAGTTTATTCTCGTCTAAACCCATAGCGTAATTTTTATTCAGCAAGTATATTATTATAGTTTATTCTATCATAAAATAAAGCCCTATACCTCTCTAATAGATTATTGGGAAAAAGCTTTAGTGGGTGTCCTCACGTTAAAAGAAATGCCTTTTAACAAATTTTGGACTCCCAAAAAAGATATTTTGTTCCCCCAATCTAATAGAAATTAGGTACAGGGCTTATTTTATGATATATATTTTTATATCTTTAAGTCAATACCCAATCTTATGGTAAACAAAAAAACTAAAA
>JAGGTS010000021.1 GCA_021163625.1 bacterium
AAAAGCAATAGATGACTTTAAGCCGGATTTAGTTTCTTGCCATAGTACAGCCGCTGGATTTTTAGGCCGTTTAGCAATTAGGAACAAAATTCTAACTATTTTTACCGCTCATGGCTGGGCTTTTACAAAAGGAACTCCTTTTTTGAGGAGACAGTTGGCAATTTTTGCTGAAAAAGTCGCTGCAAAATACTGCTCAAAAATTATTTGCGTCTCGGAAAACGATAAGCAATTAGCCTTAAAATATGGAATCGCCAAACCAGATAAATTGGTTGTAATTCATAACGGCGTGGAAATTATCAGCGTAAATCAGCTTAGATATCAGCATAGACCAGCGTTAATAAAGATTGTTTTTGTTGGAAGATTGGCTCAACAAAAAGATCCTTTATTATTATTGAGGGCATTTAATGATTTATCTTCTGAATTAAAAGATAAAGCCCAGATTTTTATTATTGGAGAAGGGCCAAAAAGAAAAGAGTTAGAAAAATTTATTAAAGAAAATAAATTAGATAAAAAGATAAAATTATTAGGAGGCGCTTCAAGAGAAAAAGTTTTTGAAATTCTAAAGGAATCCGATATTTTTGTTTTAACTTCTAACTGGGAGGGTTTCCCCCGGTCAATTTTAGAGGCAATGAGCTGCGGTTTGCCTGTTATTGCTTCAGATGTTGGCGGAGTAAGGGAAGCAGTAGATGAAAGTTGCGGAGTTCTGGTGAAAAGGGAAGATAAAGAGGGATTAAAAAGAGCTTTGGAAAAATTAATAAAAAATCCGTCTTTGATTAAAGAAATGGGCAAGAGAGCAGAGGAAAAAGCAAGCAAAGAATTTTCTTTGGATAAAATGTTTAGAGAAACAGAAGAGATTTACGAAAAATTATTCTCTCTTGAAAAAAGTTGAGCAAGGACTGGCCCCGCCTTTTTTATTTTTAATTGACAATTAGATGTTGATATTTAATAATGAATTAATGATGGCTCCAAAGAAGGCGGAAGAACAAATTAAAGAGATTATTTTTCGGTTTTTGGACGCTAAAGAATACCGGGTTTTTATTTTTGGTTCAAGGGCGACAGGCGAGGCAAAGAAATATAGTGATTACGATATTGGAATTTTTGGCAAAAAGCCCATTTCTTTTGAAATCTTAGGGTTAATTGATGAAGCATTTGAAAATTCAGATTTGCCTTACAAGGTAGATGTAGTTGATTTTTCTATGGTTTCTAAAAATTTTAAAAAGATTGCGTTGTCAAAAATTAAAATTTTAAATCCATGACTAAATTAGATAATTTAATCAAAAATTTAAAAAAGGCGAATCAAAGATTAAAAGAAATAATAGAATTAAAAGCCACAAGGATAAATAAAGACGCAACAATTCAGAGATTTGAATTTACTTTTGAGTTAGGTTGGAAAGCAATACAAGAATATATAAAAGATCAAGGATTAGAATGTTTTGGGCCAAATAATTGTATCAGGGAAGCGGCCAGAATAAAACTAATTGATAATCCTGAACAATGGATTAGTTTTTTGAAAGCCAGAAACCTTATTGCTCATACCTACAATGAAAAAATGGCTGATAAAATTTATAAAAAAGCCTTAAAATTCCCTAAAGAAATTGACTCCTTATTAAAGAAAATAAGCTAAAGAAAAAGCAAGCAAAGAATTTTCTTTGGATAAAATGTTTAGAGAAACAGAGAGGGTTTACAAAAAATTATTCTCTCTTGAAAAATAATCGGAAGGTTTTGAGCAATATGCCAAGGCCTAAAAAGAAGGGCCTGTTTTTTTTGGTTGACAGTAATTTTTATTTCTATTATCATAGAAATGAGGTTAAAAAGTTGTGCCGGAAAGCGAAATGAAATTAGAATATGTTTAAAAAAGAAATAATTTGGCGGGAAATTTTATATCAAAAAATTGAAAAGAAAAAAGGGAAATTTCAGCAGAAGGAATTGGCTAAAAAATTTAAATTTTCCTTGAGCACTATACATAACGCCCTTAAAATCCCTCGTGAAACGGGTGCCGTTAGGGTTACCGGCAGATTTTTTGTTTTGGAAAACCCAGAAAAAATGCTCTACCTTTGGGGAACGTTTAGAAACATCAGAAAAGATATAATTTACCAAACTTTTTCTGATAGGCCGGTAAAAAGCATTGAATCTTCAATGCCTGAAAAAGTTATCTTTGGCGCTTATTCTGCCTATCTGCAAAAATTTCATTCTGTTCCTGCAGACTATGATAAAGTTTATGTTTATTTAGAGGAAAAATATTTGCCTGATTTCAAAAAGAGATTTCCTTTTAAGAGGGGAGAACCAAATGTAACAGTTTTGCTTGCTGATAAATTTTTAAAAAATTACAGAAAAATAACTCCTATTTGCCAAACATTTGTTGACATTTGGAACTTGCCAGAATGGTATGCCCAAGATTTCTATAAAGAGTTCAAAGAAAGGCTATGCAATATTATCACGACTTAATTACAGAAAAAAGTTTTGATATTCTTAAATCTGCAAAACGTAAGTATAAGTTTATTCTAATTGGAGGATGGGCGGTTTTTTTGTATACCAGGTCCCTCAAATCAAAAGATATTGATATCATAGTAGACTACGAAGAGCTTTCAAAGCTAAAAGAAGATTTCAAAGTGACAAAAAATAGCAGGTTAAAAAAATATGAAATTAAAACCAAAGGAATAGATATAGATATTTACTTGCCGCACTTTTCAGATTTGGTTTTGCCCTGTCAAGAAATTGAAAAATTTACAATTACAAAACAAGGGTTTGCCCTGCCAATTCCAGAAGTTCTTTTAATTTTGAAACAAGGCGCTTTTTTATCCCGCAAGGAGTCATCAAAAGGAATAAAAGATAAGATAGATATTTTTTCTCTTTTGTCCTTAGAAAATTTTGATTTTTTAAAATATGAAAAAATTCTTAAAAAGTATAAAAAAGAAAAATTTGTTGGATATTTGATAGATTTATTAAAAGAAACGTTTGAGATTAAAGAGCTTAAGCTTTCTAGGCATAAGATGTCTCGCCTTAAGAAGGAAATTTTGAAAAAGGTTAAAAAGGGAACATAATAAATTTTATTTTTCTTTCTTGAAAAACAATTGGAAGGTTTTGAGCAATATGCCAAGGTCTAAAAAGAAGGACCTGTTTTTTATATAGTAAAGGTCGTATTGGAATTTTTCATGCGATTCTGTTGTTGAACGCGCGTAT
>JAGGTS010000045.1 GCA_021163625.1 bacterium
TCTCCTTTGCCTGCTTTCTCTTCTTTATTCTCTTCCTCCTTTCCCTTTTCCTTCTCCTCTTTTTTTATTCCTTCTTCTGTCTCCTTGCTTTGGGTTCCATTTGTAGCTTGTCCTGCGCTATTATCTAAATTGGTTTGTTTTTCTCCTTTTTCTTTGTCGCCTTTTTTCTTCCTTGTTTTCTTCAAAACATTTATTTTCTTTGCCTTAATTATCTTCTCGCTAACCAGCAAGTTATGAACCCGGTCAGAAGTCTTTGCTCCAACTGAAAGCCAGTATTTTATTCTTTCGGCTTTCAGTTTTTTCTCTTTTGTTATTGGGTTAAAAAACCCGACTATTTCCAAAAACCTCCCTCCTTTTGGCGGATTCTTCTTATCTGTTACAACTATCCTAAAAAACGGTTGATTTTTTTTGCCTGTCCTTAAAAAACGTATAGTAAGCATAATTTAATTAATTTTATTTAGCCCTATGTTAATTCCACTTTTTTTCTTTTAATGCCCGGGCCGCTGCTTCTTCCTCTGCTTCCTGCTTTGAGAAACCACAGCCTTGAGCTATAAGCTTATTTTCTAAAAAAACGCCAACAACAAATTGTTTTTCATGGTCAGGTCCAAATTCTTTGATAACTTTATACACAGGGGTTAATTTCATTTTTTCCTGGGCTTTTTGCTGAAACATCGACTTTGGATCAATCCAACTTTTTTCTTTTAAAATCCTTTCAAGGTTCTTAATCAGATTTTCTTCAATGAATTTCCTTGCCTTATCAAGCCCCTGGTCGAGATAAAGCGCGCCCAAAAATGCTTCAAAAACATCGGCTAAAATGCATTTTCTTCTTTTCCCTCCATGTTCGAGTTCGCCTTTTGAAAGCAAAACATAATCTCCAAATCCAATCTCTGACGCAATCGAAGACAAGCTTTTCGTGTTCACCAAAGCAGCGCGCCAACTAGTTAAATCACCTTCTGGCTTATTGAAATTCTTGTACAAATATTCAGTAACTATTAACTCCAAAACTGCATCACCTAAGAATTCCAGCCTTTCGTTATTGCCTAAATGAAACTTTGGATTTTCGTTTAAGTATGAACGATGGCAAAAAGCCTGAACCAATAAATCTTTATTTTTAAATTTAATGTCCAACTTGTTTTCAAGCTCTGAAAAATCCTTCATTGAAATCGATGTTAATATGCTAATGGTACTAATTGTTAATTATATGAATGTCAGTGCCGCTTATATTGTTTTCATTGGTAAGCATTAGCATAACAGCATCGTATTAATTAATCATTTTTGATTTCTTTATAAACCGTACCCAATACGCCATTTATAAACTTGCTTGAAGACTGCCCTCCAAAATTTTTTGCAAGCTCAATCGCTTCGTTAATGGCAACTTTTGATGGAACTTCGTTCTTGTCTTCGTACAAAAGCTCAAAAAGCCCGATTCTTAAAACGTTTCTGTCAATAATGCTGAGCTGGTCTATTGAACGCTCAGGCGCGGCGCTTTGGATAACTTTGTCAATCTTTTTTATATTCCCTGCCACCCCCTTGGTTAAAGAAAGCACAAAACCGCTTTCATTGAAAAAATTTCCTCCTAAAAGATTTATGTTCCTTTCTGTAACCTTATCCAAGCTATGGGAATTTATAAAATTGCTTTTCTTTTGAGCATCCAGTAAGGGCAAACGCTGATAAAAGTCCCACTCAAACAATGATTGCAATGCTATTGAACGCGCTAATTGACGAGAAGCCATATATATTAAATAAACGAGCTTAGCTAATTATAATAGCAAAACTAATAATCAATATTATCTTAAAACTTTTTTCTCGACAAGTCTTCAAGGGTAACAGGCTTCTGTTTTTTCTTCCCTTCCTTTTCTTTTTCTTTAATTTCTTTCTCTCTTTTCTTTTTCTCTTTCTTGTCTAGCTTAGCCATAACATTTACCACCTCTCTGCCCTTATAGAAGCCGCAATAAGGGCAAACAGTATGCGGCAATATCAACCTACCGCACTTTTCACATTTTGTCAAAGTAGGACCATTAAGGCTTAAATGGGAACGCCTTTTATTTCTTCTTGATTTTGTATGCCTTTGTTTTGGAACAGCCATAAAAAATATATAATATAAATATAAATAATGATGATCTAAATTAAAATACTGTAATCACAGCCATAAAAATCAGGGCAATTTGCCCATAGCGGAAAATCAACCCCAATATTTTCATCTCAATATATCAATATACTAACAAAAGATTTTAACATTTTCAAGGCTTTGGTTTTTAAAGCCGGGAGCAACAATTTAAAATAGCCCTATAAACTCTAATGATAAAAATAAACTTTTATTTTTTTCTTATTTTTCTACAAAAACCATTGAAATTATAAAGATTAGGGCGCTTGTCAGAATAATTAACGGGCCTGCTGGAAATTTGGTAATTCTAAACAAGAGAATCCCAAAAATAGCGGAAACCACGCCAAAGATTACGGCCAAAATGCTGTAGCTTGCAATATTTTTACTTAAATTTCTGCTTGCCGCAGCAGGAATGGCAACCAAAGCCGCTGTTAAAAGGCCGCCAACCAACTGCGCTCCAAGAGCAACAATAATGGCAATGCAGCTCAAATAAATAAGATTATATTTCTTAACGCTTATTCCCTCAACCTTTGCCAAATCTTCGGAAATATTGATTAAAGTCATTTTCTTGTAAATTTTCTTAGTTGCCAAAAAAACGCCTCCTGCTAAAAGAACGGAGAAAAGCATATCAAGAAAACTTACTTTTGAAATATCGCCGATTAGGGCAGTTTCTGCCTGCGCAACTGGAAGAAATATAAAAGCAATAGCCACCCCAGACGAAAAAACAATCGCCGTTAAAGCCTCCATCGGAAGTTTCGTTCTTATTTCAAAAAGCCAAATTAGAATTATGCCTAAAATGACAAACGGGAAGGCGCCAAGAGAAATATTAAATCCGTATAAAAGAGCTAAAGCAATTCCGGGCAAGGTAAGGTGGCCCAATGGGCCCGCAACTAAAGCCATTTTCTTTGAAAGCATCAAAGTTCCAAGGTAAGCAGCTGAAGCGGCAATGAAAACTCCTGTTATTAGGCTGACAATGACTTGGGAATCCATAGTTATAATAATAAATTAAGCGCAAACAATAATTAATGCTATTTATGCCTTCTGTGCTTGTAAAAGCCGATAGGCTCTTTGTAAAGTTTTTCCAAAATATTAGGGCTTAAAACTTTAAGAGGAGGACCAGAACAATGCCCTTCTTTTTTGCTTAAACATAAAACATTGTCAGAATACCTATAAACTATATTCAAATCATGGGTAACCAATAAAATCGTCAAGTCTTTTTTCTCCCAAAAGCTTTTTAAAAGAGAATAAATTGTTTTTTCTCCGCCGATGTCAATTCCGGCCATTGGCTCGTCAAAAAGCAGCACCTCCGGATTTGACGCAAGCACCCAAGCAATAAGCATTCTCTGGAATTGCCCTCCTGAAAAATCTCCAATTTTTTTATTGATAGCATTTGGTTCATTTATACCAACAAGCTCCAAAAATTTTAAGGTTTCGCCTTTTTCTATTCTTTTTAGTTCAAAAAATTCTCTTACTGATATCGGCAGATGCCTCACCCTTAACTGATTTAGCCCTTGGGGCAAATAACTAATCCTCGTCCCCTTCTTCCAGCTAATTTCGCCACGATAAGGCAAGAGTCCCAAAAGAGCCCTCAAAAGCACAGTTTTACCCGCTCCATTCGGCCCAAGAATAGTTAATATTTCTCTTCTTTTAACTTCAAAAGATAAATTACTAATCACTTTTTCTTTGTTAATTTCTACATTTAAATTTTTAACTTTTAAAATTGTCTCCATAAAATTTCAAATTGAAAATTAAAGCATAAAAATACAAAAAAGGATATCTTTTTCTCGCCTCAGCATTCTCTAATCGCTAATTTTATACTCGAAAAAGAATACTGTCAATTTTCAGAATACAATCACTAAAACTTTTTGGGCTTGTGCTTACCCTTGAACCAAACTCTAAATTCTAATATCCAAATCCTACTTTGTGCTTACCCTTTTGTGCTTACCCTTAGCAAGCGCACATCCTGAGCAACTTATTTTTCAGAGATGGAGTCGCTGGGAAAAACCCGAATTCCTAAATCCGAAACCCGAAAAAATACCAAATTCCCAATGACTAAATATTTTTATTATTAATCATTGGTCATTTTTTCGTCATTCGTCATTCGGGTTTCGTCATTTACAAACTATTTTGATTGTGATTTAGAATTTAGAATTTGTTTAGAATTTAGAATTTAGGATTTAGGATTTTTGTATTTCCCTTGGTAAGCACAACATGGTAAACACAACAATATTCTTATTAATATCTTTCCAAAAAATTTTTAAGAGGGGCAAATGTTTTTCTATGTATTTTACAAGGGCCGTACTCTTTTAATTTATCAAAATGGAGCTTTGTACCATAGCCTTTATGCAGTTCAAATTTATATTCTGGAAACTTTTTTGCATAATTTTCCATCATCTTATCTCTGTAAACCTTAGCCATTATAGAGGCAACTTTTATTAAAAATATTCTTTCATCTCCTTTTATCACTAGTTGCTGCCTGATTTCTGCGTTTAAATTAGTATTTCCGTCAATGAGCAAGAGGTCAATTTTCTTTTTGGCCTTTCTTTCTAAAGACCTGACTGCTTTTTGCATGGCTAATTTTGTTGCTTGCAATATATTTATCCTGTCAATAACTTTTTCTGAAATTACCCCCGTCGCCCATTTAACCTGTTTATTGCCGCCCAAGTAATTAAAAGCTGTCTCTCTTTGCCTGCCAGACATTTTCTTTGAATCGTTTATATAAACTCCGCTTTCCCTTGGAATAAAGCCGACGCCTGTCTCCAACCTCTTATAATCTAATCCGCTTATAAGGACGGCGGCGGCAACAACGGGCCCTGCTAAAGCGCCGCGGCCAGCTTCGTCCACGCCAACAATAATCTTATCTTTTTGTCTTCCATTGATGTAAAATTTTTTCATAAAGCAAAACCAAAAGATAGCAATGAAACAAACAAATTTTTAGCACCTTTTAATGCCTCAATTTTCTTTCAAAGGCCGGTTCCCTTTTGGCAATTCTCTATTTCTATTATATCCCATAATTAGGTTTTGAAAAACAAAAAAAATGTATTATAATTCCTTAATGCAACCCAAAAAACGAATTCTGTCTTGTTGATTGTTCTCGCAAAAAAATTATTTTGCTATAATAAAAAAATGTTCCGCCACTATTAGGATATAAAAACTCTGTTTGCCAATTTTGCCAAAAAAGAAAACGCAAACAGCAAATAGCAAACGGCCTAATCAACAATATTAAAAAATTGATGGACAAAAATATTATTTTAGAAAAAAAAGAAATTGAAAGAGAAATAACTTTAGCGGAAACAGAAGCAAGAATAATAAATTTCAAAGAAAAGATACTGTCTTCTCTTTCTATAAAAGGAAGGACTATCCAAGGGATTGACTTGGAAGGAGCGGCTATTTTAGGGCCTGTCTCCATAGAACAAACAACTATCAATGGCGCTTTAAACTTAAAGCAGGCAATCATTAAAAATCTGCTATACCTAAAGTCAAATATTGTAAACGGAAACCTAACTTTGGAAAACACATACGTGAAAGGAATAATAGATTTGGCTGAAACTAAAATTGACGGATTTTTAAGCCTTGACGGATTAGACAATTCAGGATTTTTAAGCATGGCAAAAACAAAAATAAAAAAAGATGTCTTTGTCAGAAAAGCGGTAATCAGCAATTCCTACCAAGGAGAAAAATTTACTGTAAAGGGAGACTTCTATTTAAGGGAAGCTTTGATTTACGGAAATTTATACATTGAGCAAAGCGTTGTGGAAGGGTCGTTAGATATGCTTAAAGTTTTCATCGGAAACAACTTTATTTTAAGGTCAAGCAAAATCAAGGAGTTTTTAATATTAAGAGACGCCGAAATTAAAGGAGAGTCAAAAATAGAAAATACAGAATATAAAGAATTGATTAGGTAAAATTGGGCAAAAGTAAAATTTGTTATTTTTATTTATAAAAACAAAAATATGAAAAAATTTACCCATCTTCATGTCCATAGCCATTACTCGCTGCTTGACGGCCTGCCAAAGATAGACGACCTTTTGAAACGCGTAAAAGAATTAGGGATGGATTCTGTCGCTTTAACTGACCATGGAGTTTTATATGGAGCAATTGAGTTCTATAAAAAAGCTAAAAATGCCGGAATTAAGCCAATAATCGGCTCTGAAATATACCTGGCAAAAAATAAATTAAGCGACAAACGCCCTGGCATTGACAACAAAAACTACCATCTTGTTTTGCTTGTAAAAAACAAAACTGGTTACAAAAATTTGGTTAAGATTATAACAAAAGCAAATCTTGACGGCTTTTATTACAAGCCAAGAATTGACCACCAATTTCTTGCAGAGCACAGCGATGGACTCATCGCCCTTTCTGCCTGCATAAAAGGAAAAATTCCGCAGCTTATTCTTTCTAAAAAAATAGAGGAAGCAGAAAAGCAAGCGTTAGAATACCAAAAAATTTTTGGGAAAGAAAACTTTTATCTTGAAATCCAAGACCACCAAAATATCCCAGACCAAAATAAAGTAAACAAAGAGCTTATAAAAATTTCAAAAAAACTTAACATTCCGCTGGTGGCGACAAACGATGTTCACTATTTAAACCCAGAGGACAAAGAAGCGCAAGATATTTTGATGCTTATCAATACAGGGGCAAAAAGAGACGACAAAAGCAGGCTGACAATGAAAGTTGACGATTTTTCTTTGAGGCCGCCGGAAAAAATGATTGAGTCATTTAAAGACGTCCCAGAAGCAATAGAAAATACCCAAAAGATTGCCGGAATGTGCAACTTTGAGTTTGAGCTTGGAAAAACAAGACTCCCCTTTTTCAAAACGCCAAACGGCCAGTCGCCGGACCAATACCTAAGAGAACTCTGCATAAAAGGATTGGAAAATAAAAAAGAACAAATAGAAAATAAAGAAGAGGCAGTAAAAAGGCTAAATTATGAATTATCAGTAATTGAAAAAACGGGATTTGCGTCATATTTTCTTATTGTCCAAGATTTCGTTAATTGGGCAAAAAATAACCGGATTGTTGTCGGGCCGGGAAGAGGATCATCGGGCGGGTCAATTGTGGCATACCTTTTAAACATCACAGAGATTAATCCTTTAAGGCATAATTTAATCTTTGAAAGATTCTTGAATCCTGAAAGAGTGTCAATGCCTGATATTGATTTAGATTTTACTGACAGGCGAAGAGATGAAGTTATAAATTATGTATCTGAAAAATACGGCAAGGACAAAGTTGCCCAAATTATAACTTTCGGCACTATGGCTGCAAGGGCAGTGATTAGAGACATCGGCAGGGCAATGGACCTGCCTTACAGCTATTGCGATAAAATAGCAAAAATGATTCCATTCGGGCTAACTCTTGACCAAGCGTTGGAAAAAGTTCCGGAGTTTAGACAGCTTTACCAAACAGATGAAAAAGCAGGACAATTGATAGATTTTTCAAAAAAGCTTGAGGGTTGCGCAAGGCACGCCTCAACCCATGCCTGTGGCGTAGTTATTTCGGCGAACCCGTTGTCTGACATTGTTCCCTTGCAGCACCCAACCCAAGATGACAAAACCATTGTCACTCAATATGAAATGCATGCTATAGAAGATTTAGGCCTTTTAAAAATGGACTTTTTAGGGCTGAAAAACTTGACCATAATTGAAGACACTCTCTCAAGGATATATATGGTTCACAATAAAAGTATTGATATATCAAAAATACCGTTTGACGATAAAAAAACATATAAGCTTTTGCAAAAAGCGGAGACAACAGGAGTTTTCCAGCTTGAAAGCGACGGGATGAAAAGATACCTGCAGCAGCTAAAACCAAGCAAGTTTGAAGATATCGTGGCAATGGTAGCCCTTTACAGGCCAGGGCCGATGCAATTTATACCGGAATATATAGACAGAAAGAACAAAAGAAAAAACATAAACTATCTTTGCCCAGAATTAAAGCCAATTTTAGAAAGAACCTACGGAATTTGCATCTTTCAAGAGCAAGTTATGCAAATCGCCAGACAAATTGCAGGCTTCAGCATGTCGGAAGCAGACCTTTTAAGGAAGGCTGTCGGCAAAAAAATAAAAACATTGCTTGAATCTCAAAAGAAAAAATTTATTGAAGGCATAATAAAAAACGGAAATAAAAAAGAGCTTGCCCAAAAACTATGGGAATGGATTTTGCCTTTTGCCAGATACGGATTTAATGCTTCGCATTCCACCGCCTACGCGATGATAGCCTACCAAACCGCGTATTTAAAAGCGCATTATCCAGTTGAATTTATGGCTGCTCTTTTGACTTCTGAAAAATCCGACATAGACAGAATCGCGCTGCTCATAGAAGAATGCAACAATATGAAAATTGAAGTTCTGCCCCCTGACATAAACGAGAGTTTTAGAAATTTTTCTGTAATTCCAAAAGAAAACAAAATAAGATTTGGTCTTTTAGCCATAAAAAACGTTGGTTCAAATATCGTGGAGGCGATAATTAAAGAGCGCAAAAAAAACGGGCCTTTTAAATCTTTTACAGACTTCGCCTCAAGAATCAGCTCCAAAGATTTTAATAAAAAATCTATTGAAAGCTTAATCAAGGCAGGAGTTTTTGATAAGTTTGAAGAAAGGAATATGCTCTTGAAAAACATTGAAGAAATATTAAACTTCAACCGTGACATTAGAAAAAGGAATAGCTCAAACCAAAAAAGCTTATTTGGCGAATCGTTAATATCTGATTCTTCTTTAAGGTTAAAAAAAGTAGAGCCAGCGTCACCGCCTGAAAAACTAAACTGGGAAAAAGAACTTTTAGGACTTTATATATCTTCCCACCCGCTGGAAAGCTTTCAGAAAATTTTAGAAAAAAAAGCGCTTTCTCTCGGAGAAATAAAAGAAAGGATATTTAACCACAGCATAAAAGTTGGAGGAATAATTTCTTCAATAAAAAAGATTTTGACAAAAAAGGGGAGGCCAATGCTTTTTATGAAGCTTGAAGATTTAACAGGAAAAATTGAAGTAGTTGTTTTCCCTTCAGTTATGGAAAGAAAACCAAATATTTTTCAAGAAAACAAAATTGTTTTTGTTACTGGCAGAGTTGAAAATTGGCAGAATCCTCCAAAAATCATTTGCGAGGAAATAGAAGAAATAGTTGAAAAATAATTCTTTCGGCCTAATCAGCTTAAGAGTTTAGGATAAAAAAAATAGCCAAATAAATCTTAAAAATTATGGCAAAAGGAAAAAACAAGATAGAAACAATTAGGCATTCGCTTGCCCATATTTTAGCTATGGCAGTAAAGGAACTTTATCCAGATGCATTATTTGGCATAGGCCCCGCGATTGAAAACGGATTTTATTATGACTTTGATTTGCCAAAAAAGATAAACCCCAAAGACCTGGCAAAAATTGAGAAGAAAATGAAAGAGATAATTAAAAAAAATATTAGTTTTAAGAAAAAATTTATTTCAAAAAAAGAAGCAAAAAAAATATTTAAAAACCAATCTTATAAGTTGGAATTGATTAAGGAATTGCCGGGAGAAAAAGTTTCTATTTATAAAAGCGGCGATTTTATTGACTTGTGCAAAGGGCCGCATATCAAATCAAGCCAAGAAGTAAATCCTGATGCTTTTAGGCTGACAAAAATTGCAGGCGCTTACTGGAAAGGAAGCGAAGAAAATAAAATGCTTACCAGAATTTACGGAGTTAGTTTTGAAACAAAAAACGAATTAAAAAAATACTTGAAAATTCAAGAGGAAGCAAAAAAAAGAGACCATAGAATATTAGGGCAAAAATTAGAACTGTTTATTTTTGACGAAGAAGTCGGAGCAGGCCTGCCGTTATGGCTGCCAAAAGGCGAAACCCTAAGGCACACCATTGAAGAATATCTGTATAATAATCTCGGCAATCAAGGATACCAATGGGTTAGAACTCCGCATATAGGCAACATAAAGCTTTGGAAAACTTCTGGCCATTGGAATTTATACAAAGAAAATATGTACTCCCCTATCAAAATTGAGCAAGAGCAATATTTGTTAAAGCCAATGAATTGCCCTTTTCATGTCAAAATTTATCAATCAAAAATTAGGAGTTACAAAAATCTTCCGTTAAAGCTTGCCGAACTTGGCACTGTCTACCGCTATGAAAGGTCAGGAACTTTGCATGGCCTAACCCGCGTTCGCGGATTTACCCAAGACGACGCCCATATATGGTGCACTCCAAAGCAGCTAAATGCAGAGCTTGTTAAACTGCTGAAATATGGTTTAAATATTTTAAAAGAATTTGGCTTTAAAAATTTTAATATTTACCTTTCAACAAGGCCGGAAAAATACGCAGGCACACTAACTGAATGGAAAAAAGCAACAAACACGCTTAAATATGTCCTTGGAAAACTCGGCTTGAAATATGAGACAGACAAAGGAGGAGGAGTTTTCTACGGGCCGAAAATTGATATCAAAATCAAAGACAGCTTAAACAGAGAATGGCAATGTACAACAATTCAGGTGGATTTCAATCTTCCAGAAAGGTTTGACATAACTTATATTAACGAAAAAGGCAAAAAGAAAAGGCCAATAATGATACATCGCGCGCTTTTAGGGTCTTTGGAGAGGTTCATCGGCGTCTTGATTGAGCATTACAGCGGAGCACTTCCTTTATGGCTTTCCCCGATACAAGCTTTGGTAATACCTGTGGGCGCTGAACATCGCACATACGCAAAAGAAATCGCAGAAAAGCTAAAAGAAGAAGAAATAAGAGCAGAAGCAAAAACAGAAGCAGAAACTGTTTCCAAAAAAATAAGGGATGGCGAAGCCCAAAAAATCCCCTATCTTATTGTCGTTGGAGACAAAGAAATAAAAAGAAAAAAAATAAGGGTAAGAAAAAGAGGCAAAGGAGATATCGGAGAAATGAAAATAACAAAATTTCTCAACCTCCTTAAAACAGAGATTAAAAATAAAAAATAAAAATAAAAAATAAATATGAGCAAGTTAGGAAAAACTTTTATCTTTGCTTTAAGCCTGTTGATGCTTGCAATTATGGCAAAAGAAATCGCTTTTGCCGGCACTTTTTTAAATTTCCAACAGCAGACATCAACCCAAAATTCCTTTCCAGAAACGGCAGACCAAGCCGTCAAAGAAGATGAATCAGTTTCAGCTAAAGATTTAAATGTCCTGACTCCATTTATTTTGCCTGATAGTCCTTTTTATTTTCTAAAAGATTGGGCTAGAAAGATACATCTTGCCTTTACCTTCAGCCCCCTTCAAAAGGCAAAACTCCATTTAAAATACGCTTCAGAACGGCTGGTGGAAATTCAACAATTAGTTCTTGAAAAAAATGCAAACTCAAAAACTGTCGCTAAAGCAACCAAAGAATACAAAAAAGAAATAACAGGCCTCGAAGAATCAGCAGATAAAATAAAGGCAAAAACAAAAGAAAGCCCAGAGGTCAAAAGCTTTCTTGATAAGTTTATAAAACAAGAGGTTCTTTGTGATAAAATTCTTGAGAAACTTGAGACAACAGTGCCAAAGGATGCCTTTGAAAAAATAAAAGAAGCAAGAAAACTGCATTTAAAAAATTTTGCTTTGGTTATGGAAAAACTGGAAGATAAAAACAAAATACCAAAAACTTTAGAAAAAGATTTAAACAGTCTTAACGGAAGCAAGTTTAAGCAGTTTAAGAATCTTGAAATACTAAGGCTTGTAGAAGAAAACGCTCCAAAAAAAGCAAAAGAAGCTATAAAAAGGGCAAGAGAAAACATAGCTGGCAAATTAAGCGGAACAATTAATAGAATGTCTCAAGAAAAGCAAGAAGAATTTAAAAATTATATAGAAAAAATTAATGGCACAGCACCTGCAAAAATCAGCGCCTTAGAAGACATCAGAATGAAATTTCCAGAGAGAAGCAAAACCAGGCAAATGTTAACGCAGACAAGAGAAAAAATTTTAGCAAATGTAAGCAAAATGCAAAAAATAATGAATTGCCCGCCGGTTAGAAAACCAGCCTCAAATTTCTGCCTTAACGGCAGGGTTGTCCCCCAAGAAAACAGCAAAGGCTGCATTACAAATTTTAAATGTTTAGAAAATAAATAATTTTTTTCTTAAACCCTAAAATAAATAAAAATAAAAAGGAGCAATAATAATTGCTCCTTTGTCTACTCCTTTGTCTATATTTAAATATATTTAAAACCCTCCATACTTGTTTTTATACTCTTTCAAAGATAATCCGTGCTTTTTCAAAATCATTTCGACCTCCTCAATAAACTTGCGGCTTCCGCCGCTTATTTTGAACAACTCTTTTGGAGTGTACGCAGAAAGCTCTCCAAGCGTCCTTACCCCATATTTAGCCATAATCCCTTTTATCCTTGCGGCAACATTCAAATTTCTAATCAATAAATTTTTTACTTCATCTTCCATAATTAAACCTCCTTTTTGAATTTTTAAAAAGCTTAAAATTTTTCTAAATAACTTTTAATTTCTAAAAAAATATTATCGTCTGACTCCCCTTGCCTGCCCATTGCTTCTTCTTTTTGTTTTATTATCCCGCTCACTCTGTCCAAAACTTCTCCATAGAGAGAAGCAATTTCTTCTTGCCCGTTCTTTTTTGCATAGTCCTTATAAGCCTGCGCCTGAACATACATCTCCTGCAAAATAGTAAATTGGACTTTATGTTTTGCCAAACCATTTGCGTCATCCTCAAGCCACATCCTCATCAACTCTTTAACTTGTTTCGGCTCTACGCCTATTACCAAGCGCGGAATATTATTTAAAGCTTTTTTCTCCTTTTTTATGTCGTCGTAAAAATATTTAATATTAGCAAGCTCACCGGTCTCTATCTCCTTTTTTATCCTTGAAAGTTTCTTTTCCAGCCCGCGAGAACCAACAGTAACGTCAACCATCAATGCAAGATAAGAAGCATCCTCATCTTCTCCTATGCCAAATTTTACTATTTCATCCACGCCGTTTTTTATGTCGTCATAACGGGAAGACTTAAATGTCACAGCATCGTCTCCCAGCCAATTTGAAAGTTCTGTATGCTGGTGGAAAATCGCCTCAAATATTTTGGCAATATCATGAATTCTCCTCTCTCCCGGTTCAAGTTTTTTATATGCATCCCTAAATTCAGCTTCTTTTTTCTTGACATACATCAAATCCCTTCTTATCTCTTCTTTATCGTAAATATCTCTAAAAATAGCCATATGAATCCTTTCCTTTGCTAAAACCCACCGAGCCTTTTTAGAGGCGTTGCTCAAATCTATGCTCTCACCCATAGATTCAAACGGCGGGCCGCCTTCAGAATTAGATCCCATCATAATCTTATGTCTGCTTTAACGATAACTAACAATATACAATATATATCTTGTTGTCAAGTTATAGTTTATTTATGCGCGCGCATATTGGATTAAATAAATTACGCTCTTTGAGAA
>JAGGTS010000022.1 GCA_021163625.1 bacterium
TAGCCCAGAGGATAAAAGAAAATATGGCTCCTGAATGCAGGCAAAAGTTTTTTACTAACTTTCTTTTTCGCGCCTCGCTGGCCAGACCGGAAGGATATTATAATTATCTGGAAAAATACAAAGTTGCCCCTCCGTATACGATTTTGATTAGCCCATTAATGCGTTGCAATTTGCATTGTGTTGGCTGTTATGCCGCTAATTATTCCAGAAAAGACGACTTGCCTTTTGATGTTGTCAACAGGGTTATAGATGAAGGAGAAAGTATAGGGACCGCTTTTTACACGATTTTAGGCGGAGAGCCTTTCTTTTGGGAGCATCTTTTTGAGATGTTTGAAATGCATCCAAACGTTTACTTCCAAGTTTATACAAATGGGACATTAATAACCGAAGAGGTGGCCGAGAAGTTAAAAAAGGCAGGCAATGTTGCCGTAATGGTCTCTCTAGAGGGCTTTAAAAAACTTACAGATGAACGCCGTGGAGAAGGAGTTTTTGATAAAGTGATGGGAGCTATGGATATTTTGCGCAAACACCGTATTCCGTTTGGTTACTCTGTTTGTGCGACGAACAAGAACTACAAAGAGATACTAAGCGACGAATTTATCAACTTAATGATTGAAAAAGGCGCGTTAATCGGGTGGTATTTTCTTTATATGCCTGTTGGCCAAAACCCAAGCGTTGATTTAATGCCAACTCCCCAGCAAAGGCTTTATATGAAAGACAGACATGAGGAGATAAGGGCAACAAGGCCGATTTTCCTTATTGATTTCTGGAATGATGCTCCTTATGTCGGCGGATGTATTGCTGGCGGCAGGCACTTTGTCCATATCAACAACTATGGAGATGTGGAGCCTTGTATCTTTTTGCATTTAGCGACAGACAATATAAAGGAAAAATCGCTGGCAGAAGCGCTGAACTCTCCTTATTTTCGGGATATGCGTTCAAGACAACCGTTTGATAAGAACCTTTATCTTCCCTGCCAGATAATTGACCATCCAAAAATATTTAAAGACTTATATGAAAAGCATCATCCCTATCCTGCCTGTCCGGACGCTGAAAAAGTTGTGACGGAACTTCATCCCGCCCTTTTGAAATATTCGGAAGAGCTTAATAAAGTTTACGAGGAACCTTGGCGAAAAGAGATAAATAAGATTCCGTGGGACACGCCATTTTATGAGCATTATAGAAAGAAATACGGAGACCCGAGGAAAAATGACGGCAAAGAGTGATTCCTTTCTAAATTTTGAAATTATTTGTTGTAAAGTACTTGTTGTAAAATAAAATAGCAAAGCGTAAGGAATTATTTTAAAAATGGAAACAATATGAAAAAGATATTATTGTTTGAAGAAAATTGCAAAAGGAATTTTCAAGGGATTTCCAAAAAAATTTAGAAATAAAAACCCCACTCTTTTAGTGGAGTTTTTTGTTTTTGAAAATGCAAGAAAAAATTGCAAAATTAATGTTTAATTTATTCTGGTGGCCAGTCAGGGCATTGCTCTCTTTTTTCTTGAGCTTGGAAGTTGAGAGTAAAGAGAACCTTGAGAAGCTAAAAGGTCCATTAATCGTTGCAAGTGACCACCATTCTTTTCTTGATGCTTTCCTTATCGGCGCTTCTTTTCCTCGCAATGCTAAAATTTTTCCAATTCGTTATGGAACTTGGCATAAATATTATTATTTTCCGTTGCTGTTTCCCATAATCCGCGCCTTTGGTGCGTTCCCTATTTTCAAGGGCAATATGGAAAAAGCTTTACAGCCGGGCGTTGAAGTCCTTAAATCAGGAGGGACAGTCGGCATATTCCCAGAAGGAAAAAGAAGGCACTTAGGCCGGCCTCCAAAGGCTAGGAGGGGTGTTGCTTATCTGGCTTTAAAAACAAATTCCCCAATATTGCCAATTCATATTGAAGTAAAATTTGGCATAACTGTCCTCCAGTTTTTTCTTCGTCGCCATAAAGCAAAGGTTATTATAGGGGAAAAATTTTATCTTCCAAAAAGAAAAATAATTAGGCGTGAGGATTTAAACGAACCAGCTGATTTTGTAATGGAAAAAATAAGAAGTTTGTACCCCAAAAATAAAAATAAGGCGAAAAAATCAAAGAGAGGGAATGCCCTTTATTTTACAAGTAAATTTTTGTATAATAAATAAAGAAGCTTAAATTTGAGGAACAAGAATTATGAAAAAGAATATTTTATTAGTAGAAGATGAAACAATTTTAGGCGATATATACAAGAGCAAATTAGAGAGTGTAGGATATAATGTTATCTGGGCCCTTACAGCAGAAGAAGGGTTAAAAAAGGCAAGAAAGGAAAGGATAGATTTAGTTCTCCTTGATATTTTATTGCCTAAAAAAAGCGGCATCTATTTTTTGTCTGAAATGAAAAAAGATAATAAAATTGCTGACATTACTGTTTTAGTTTTTTCAAACTTTGACGACCCGCTGACAAGGGAAAAAGCTTTTGAATTGGGAGCTAAAGAGTATATAATAAAAACAAGTTTTACCGCAAAAGAATTGGTAAACAAGGTAAAGGAGTATTTGCCATAAGATTGTTTTTTTAAAAAAAGATATTTAAACAAATTTAATTTTTAAAATGCTGTCAAAGTCCTCCCAAAGGATTGCGAGAACATTAACTGTGGTTAACATCGCAAGCAGGGATGACACTGCAAAGAGGAAGTAGCGCTAAGTTGTGGCTGCCATTAAAGAGATAGGTATGCCATTGACAAAATTTTGGCTTTAGACATACAATGTTATAATACAATAAAAGGTCGAGACAAATAAAATATAATTACAGATAATAAAAAAATATGGTAGGAAAAACATTAGCCGTTCTAAATGGAATCTTAGGCCTTTGGCTTATAATTGCCGCTTTTCTGAAGTTGAGCGCTTCTGCTAATCTTTATAACTATTTGATTGTTGGCGTTTTGGTTACAATTTTTGGTTTTTGGGGCGCAGCTGCAAAGGACTAGATGCAAAAAGTTTAACGTTTAGTCTTGAAATTAGGCCATAACCTGTAAAAGTTGTGGTCTAATTTTTTTAGGTTTAATATTTGCTTTTTTAAAAAAAATAAATAAAATAAAGTTAAAACAAGCAAAAGCTTTAGATAGCATACGGCTTTTTTATTTATGAAGAAAAGGCTTCCGAAATCTTTAAGAAAGCATATTAGGAAAGAAAAGGCAAGAATACGCCAGCAGGTTTTTGGATTTAAAAAACAAAAAGAGCTAATTGATTCGCTCTATAGAAGTTTTTATAATAAAAAAACGGTTAAAAAAAATAACAAAAACTAACAATTATTTATGAAAATAAAAGAAATATTTGATTTAGCGATTCAAATGGGAATAGAGGCAGATTTTCGCGGCAAAGAGAAAGTTATAAAGCTTTTAGAAAGGAGGAGAGAAAAGTATAATAAGCTTTCAGACAGAGAAAAGGAAGAATTTGACATAGAATCTCTTAAAAATCCATATCTTGATTCACGTATTTTAAATATTTCCGAAGATAAAGAAATAAAAACAATAATGGTTGGCATTGACATTGGGCCGGCAGAGCTTTTAATGGCAAAAAATCTGGCCGAAGTCGATCTTGTCATCAGCCATCATCCTTCAGGCAAGGGGCTTGCCCACCTCTCAGAAGTAATGGACCTTCAAGCTGATGTTTTAAACCAATACGGCGTTCCAATAAATATCGCTGAAGGCTTAATGAAGGAAAGAATATCAGAAGTTGCCCGCGGAATAAGCGCTGTAAATCACCAAAGAACGCCTGATGCGGCAAAGCTTTTAGGCATAAATTTAATGAACGCTCATACCCCTTGCGATAATTTGGCAGCAAAGTTTTTAAAAGAAGAAATTGAGAAGGCAAAGCCTGAATACATTGAAGATTTGATGAATGTTCTAAAAGAA
>JAGGTS010000015.1 GCA_021163625.1 bacterium
AAAATAATAGAAAAGATTAACGATGTTGTCAAAAAAACATTGGGCACATTGGGCAGTTATGTTAGTTCAGGCATGGAGTGGGTAGACAAAATACAAATACTTAACGACATTGAAGACGTTTTTTTGAACACCGTGGATGAATTCGTTGGAGCTTATATAGACAATAATCTTCCGGATTTGTTGTCGGCCTTACACATAAAGTCCCTGCAAGAAAGTTTAGAAAACATCTTAAGCGTAAGTTTTTACAATGTTTTGCCAGAAAACGTAAAAAACATTGGAGAAATGACCTGCCTAGACATACTGCCTGAAAACGTAAATGATATCATCGCGACTCCTTTTCTCGACCAAGTTCCAGAAGAAATATCTAACTTCCTCAAGCAAGACTTTAGCGATTTTCTTAGCCCGAAAATAAGCAAAACCTTAGAGACAAACCTGATAAACATTGTTTTGCCAGAAGGAATTAGCGATATTATGAACAAAAAAGTAATTGACCTCTTTCCGGGAAATGTTAGAGGCATTGTAGAAATTAGTCCTTATGACAAGCTTAAAGATGCAATCCCTTGGCTGACAACTACGCTATCAGGCTACTTGAGCAGCTCGGGCAGTCCAAACCCTTCTCTGGGGTTCAGCCCTTTTGTCAACCTTTTACCCGACCAGTCAAAAAATCCATTGTCTTTCTCGTCTGACCCTTGGCTTGCTCATCGCGATGACAAAATTATTGACTTGCTTGCCCCAAATTATAAAGACATTTTAACAAAAAAGCTTGGCGATTTTAGCGATGACGAAATAAACCAACTCCCATCTTTGCTCAGCAAAAACATTATTAATTTGACAGGACACTCGCCAGTTCTTGAGAAAAATCTTCTTGATAACCTAAATTATCAAGAAAAAAATCTTTTAACATACAGAATAAGAGATTTGATTGAATCAAATGTTGAAGAAAAAACAGGAATAAGGCGGTTTTTCGACGCAGAGCTAAAAGACGCCTTAAAAGCAGATGTCCCCCAGCTCTTTCAATCTCCTCTCCAGTCATTGGGCGCAAAAAATTTATTAGACAAAGATATCCTGTCAACTATCAGCTCTAATACTGGAGGAGAAGAAACAGCTAAAATATTAGATAGTGCCATATCCCTGCTTAAAAAGTATACTTTTGACAATCGTCCTGAAATATTAACAAATTTTATTGACCTAAAAGATAAAAAATTCTTCAGTTTGATAGATGATGATGCTAAAAGCTTTCTTGAAACCCCGCTCTTCAATCAATTATCGCCAGCAATACAAGACAGTTGCGAGATAAGCCTTTGGGACACCCTCTCGGGCGCTCACCAAGACCAGTTAAACAGCTCGCTGCTTGAGCTGCTGCCAACCACCACACAAGAACAGTTTAAAGAACCTTTAAAAAACCAGGTTATTACGCCTCCTGGCGCGAGCATCAACTACAAAGCAGCCGTCTCCCTGCCAATTAAATCTTTTATACTTGACAGTCAAATAAAAACTGATTTGGAGAATAAAATTATCAAACCATCTTTTGCAGATAAAACAATCCTTGAACTTACGCTTGGTTCTGGTTTAAATGACCTTCTTGATTCAAGACTGTCGGGTATTATCCCCTCATTGAAAATGTTAGATAGAGACATCCCCTGGCTTATCAATAACAAAATGGGAGGCACTCCTGAAACAACTGCGAATAAAACTTTTTTAACAAGCAAAAATATCTTTGACATAGCAGCCTCAAATAATCCGGATTTTGCCGGGTTGCTTTATTATGATTTTTGGTCACAAGAGGTTCCCTTTAATATAAGGAATTTGGCTGAAAGCCCTTTGCTTAACTCTCTGCCCCCGAAATTGCAAACATTATTGCAAACAAACATTGAGGATATTTTAAACGGTTTCCTTCCCTGTTTTGGCTCATCTGCTATCTCGTGGCAGACATCTCTGAGCGCGTCTTTGGGAATAACTGACACTAAAAACGAAATTATAAAGCCTGCCGTAGAAAGTTCAATAACAGCGGTGAGCCCGAAAATAAAAGAAGAAACAAACAGAGTTTTCCAAACCGGAGGGAAAGCTATAGCAAAGGGAGTCTCCAAGACATTGCTTAAAAATATCTCTAAAAAAACAGGACAGAAATTAAGCAAATCAGACCGCTATAACCTTAGCGCCCAACTTTCCCAAAAAATATCTGACAATATTAAAGAAATACTTGAACACAACCGGACAAAAGGAGTTCCCTTAAAAGAAAAAGTGGATAAAGGGCTTATGCTTAATTCTTTAAACAATTTATAATTTTCTTATGTCCTATCCCGCTTTTAAAAAAAATTTAAAGAAATATACCTGTTTAATATTAATCGTTGCTGTTCTCTCTCTCGGCCTCTTCCCTATCTCAGAAGCCAAAGCTGCCGGGCCGTCTAATTGCTGCGAAGAATGGGAAACGCCAACCAATGTGCATGGGGGAGAATTAACACCCCAGATTTTTAAAAATATTCTCGTCCCCTTCATTAAAGATTCTCTAGAAAATCTTGTGCCGGGCAGCATTAGGTCCAGCATAGAGACAATCGTTGCGGGATGTCATTTCAGCCTTTTGGTTTGCGATTACACAAGTCATGCTTATGAAGGCATTACTTTGGATGACTTTCTTACTATTACACTCCCTGAAAAAGTCCACGATAAAATACTTAGCCTGTTGCCAGGCCCAGACAATCATAGCAGCGAAGTTTGGTCTCCAAGAGGGATACAAATAAAATATCCAAGCAGTTGCGAAATGAAAATTCCGCTCTATGAAAGCCCGAATATGCCCCCAGAAAAAGAAGAAGACTGCT
>JAGGTS010000046.1 GCA_021163625.1 bacterium
GGGATTGCGGTTTCTGGAAATTACGCCTATTTGGCGGACGGCCATTCAGGAGTGCATATTATTAACATAACAACATCAACAAGCCCTTCTTTGGAATCAATATTTGACACTGGCAATGCCCAGCAGGTGGTTGTTTCGGGAAATTATATGTATGTTGCCGACCACGCAGGAGGAGTAGAAATTGTTGATATAACCGAGGCGGCAAACCCGACAGAAGTTGGCGCTTGGGGAGCGCCGGAAGGATACGCGGCAATGGATGTTGCTATAAGCGGAAATTACTTGTATGTGGCAAACTACGGAGCAGGAATCTACCGGCTGGATGTGACAACGCCAAGTTCGCCAAGCTTGGTTGCAAGTTCAACAACAGCCGGCTCTGCTTTGGGGGTGGCAGTTGACGCAAACAATGTTTATGTTGCCGATTACAGCCAAGGGCTGGCAATATATACGCCGCAATATGTATTTAATTACGCAAATACTGTCCAGTCTTTAACTTTGGATTCTGTTTCCCAAGACATTGTCCAGCTTACTTTTTATGCAACAGATACAGTCCCGACAAGCACAAGCCTTTCCTACCAATTTACAGTTGACGGAGGAACAACTTGGCTTAACGCCACCAGCGGAAATACATACATACTGGACACGCCGGGCTCTGATTTGCGCTGGAGGGCAGATTTAAGCGTTAATTACAGCAGTTATGTGGAAACAGACCAAGGACCCTGCCCAAGGCCGACGCCAGTAATAGACCAAGTTTCTTTTAACAAATATTATTATTACGAAGCGACATTTGATTCTGGAAACGCCCAAAACACGGCTGTTTTGGGAAATTATATGTATGTTGCAGACTACGCGGGCGGGCTTGAAATTGTTGACATCTCCGATGCGGCAAACCCGACAGAAGTAGGCGCCTGGGGCGCGCCGGAAGGGCACGCGGCAATGGATGTTGCCGTTGGCACAGAAGCGTCAAGCACATACGCTTACCTTGCCTATTACGGCGGAGGGGTGAGAAAAATTGATGTAACAACATCAACAAGCCCGAATGAAATTGCAAGCTCAACAGAAGCAACCTCTGCGCAGGCAATATTTTTAAGCGGCGACTATGTTTATGTTGCTGATTACAGCCAAGGGATAAAAATTTTTGACAAAGCAACCCTTTCTTTAATAAACAGCGGCAACAGCCTTTCAGCTGATATCAATAAAGCGCGCGACATTTATGTTTCTGGAAATTACGCTTATATTGCGGACGAATCAGACGGAGTAAAGGTTGTTAATGTCGCAACCTCGTCAGCGCCAACTTTGGCGGCAACAATTTCAGTACCAAACGCCATAGGCTTAACTGTTTCCGGGAATTACTTATATGTAGCCGACTGCACAAACGGCTTATATGTTTATGATATTTCAAATCCAGCAAGCCCAAGCCTGGCAGACACATACTCTTCTGCTTCTACGGTTGACGCTTATTACGGAGTGGCAGTGGGCGACAACCTTGCCCTTGTGGCAAACGACACAAAAGAAATTGAAGTTTTAGACGCTTCTGACCCGACAAACCTTGTTTATAAAGGAAGCATACAAACATCAGCAACAACTACGGCAAGAGGAATTATCTATTACGGAGGCTATGCCTTTTTGTCAGACGGAACAGCAGGCGTAAGGATTATCAGCCCGTCGGGAGTAGCCGTGCCGGGAATTGATTATTTAGCATTGGTTTCCTCGCCGTTTAACACGGGAGACCCTGCCAATGTTTTAAGCAAAATAAGCTGGACAGAAACGCTAAACAGCGGAGATGTCAAATTTCAAGTAAGGACAGCGCCGGACAATAACGGCCAGCCGGGAACCTGGTCGCCTTGGTGCGGGCCGGACAACGGAGACCCAAACAAATACGCAACAACCACATATTTTACCGACCCAAGCGGAGGGGAAACAATTGAAGAGGAATTTTCAGACTCAACAAACGACCAATGGATACAATACAAGCTTTATATCAGCAATACACCGACAAACCCGCCAGTAGTGGACAATGTAACAATGACTTTTATTATCAACACGCCGCCTGACTTTAACCCTGATTACCCAAGCGCTGGAGACGGCGGCGTTTACGCTGTCCAAAACGCAGACGGCTCGGTGACTATCCAATATTCAGTGGAAGACACCGACTCGAACAGCGGAACAGTAACCCCTTCTTTCCAGTATTGGACAGGGTCTTCGTGGGCAGACTGCGTGACAATGGATACAGGCGATACAGACCCAAAAGCGGTATCAACTTCAAGCTATACTGCCTATACTGCCCATTGGTATCCAAAAACCGACTTTCCGGGCCATTATCTAACAGACGCGAAAATTAAGGTAACAGTTGACGACGGCCAGCCGGTTAACAATACGGCAAGCCAGGAATCTGCCACTTTTGAGCTTGACACAGAAGACCCGGTTGGGACAATCAGCATTGACGCCTCAACCCAATACGGAAACAACCCTTCAACTATCCATATTTCAGCTGATGACGACACAATGGAGCCGGGCAGCAAGGGATATATGCGCTTTTCAACTTCAAGCGACTTTACCGGAATTGACTGGCAAGCATATACAGCCACTTCTTCAATAATGCTGGAAAGCAGCACTACTACTTTGTATTGGCAGATAAAAGACAGCTATGGGAATATGGATTCGGGGAGCGAGCAAATACCTGCCCAGCCGCAAGGGCTGATTGTCCAAGACACTTCCAATGTCAATTTGTCGCCGCCAACATACAATTTGTTTACAAACTGGGGAGTTATAGACGACCCGCCGTCGGCAAATTTTGAGCGCTATAACATAATGAGGGCAACAAGCAGCGACGAAGCAGCTTTTGTTATTGTCGGAACAACAACCCAAGGGGACAAATCATTAAATTATTACAATGACAGCGGGGTTGAAGCAAACCAGTCATATTATTACGAAGTAACAGCCCAAGACGAGCATGGGAATATTTCATTCCGTTCAAGCCAGGTTTGGGGCATTCCAGACGGCACCCAAGACGCCGGCGAAGGCGGAGGCGGAGGCGATACCGCTCCGCCGACAATAAGCGATATTGCCACTTCCAGCGTTTATACTGCCCAGGCAACTATTACCTGGACGACAGACGAGCTTGCAGACGAGGAGGTTGATTACACGCCGTCAACATCAACGCCGGATTCATACATATACAGCCAGCATATTGCCAGCTACGCGACATCACACGCAGTCACGATTACCGACCTTAACCCTTCAACAGAATACCATTTCATTGTCAGGTCGGTTGATCCTTCCGGAAATGTGGCTACCAGTTCTGACTATTCTTTTGTTACCGCCGCAGGGCCGAAGATATCAAGTGTTTCTGTCCAGTCTGTGTACAACAACCAGGCAACAATTTTCTGGCTGACTGATGTCAGCGCTGATTCCCATGTTGAAATATCAACAAGCTCTGATATGGCCGGTTCTGTCACCTATGGTTCGTCAGACCTTGTAACAACGGCAGATACGCAAGGATATTACGAACATTCCGTGACAGTAACAGGGCTTTTGCAAGGAACCCGCTATTATTATTATGTAAAATCAAAAGACAGCCTCGGGCAGGAAACAATAGACAACAACGCGAGCGATTATTACACATTCAGGACAACAGCAGATACCCAGCCGCCGGTCATATCGCAGGTTTCAGCAGTAACAACGGCCTATACGGCAACTATTACCTGGACAACAGACGAGCTTGCAAATTCAAGGGTGGAATACGGGCTTACAGATTCTTACGGAAGCGCCGTCGACTCTAGCACTTATACTATCCAGCATGTCATCCGGCTGACAGAACTGACAGAAAAAGCAACCTACCATTACAGAATAATATCAGAGGATATGAACGGCAATGAGACAATAAGCATTGACAGGACATTTGTCCCTGTCAGGGAAGCCGACCATACGCCGCCAGAAATAACATCGGTAACAGCGCCGACTTCAACCATATTTACAACCCAGGCAACCATTACCTGGACAACAGACGAGCTTGCAAACGCCTTGGTTGTCTACTCTACTTCTTCTGATTTTTCAGCCACTTCAAGCGCAAGCAATGACGCTATGGTTACTGACCAGCGGGTTGTTTTAACAGGCCTTACGCCAACAACCACTTATTATTACAAAGTCTATTCAACGGATTTTTCCGAAAATACGGCAGTTTCAGACGATAATTATTCTTTTACGACAAAGCCCGGGCCGGTTATATCAAATGTCATTGTTTCAGAGGTTGAAAACCAAAGAGCAACAATAGAATGGATTACTGACATTGACTCAACCTCAACAGTTATTTACAGTTCCTCGCCAAATTTAGAAAACCCGATGCAGGAAACAGACAATACTTTTGTTGCCAACCACTCGGTATTGCTAACCGGGCTTTCAGCAAACACAATATATTACTTTTATGTAAAATCAACTGATTCTTCCGGAAATACGGCAACGGACAATAACGCAGAAGACTATTATTATTTCACAACGGCAAACGACCAAGTGCCGCCGGTTATATCTTCGGTAAACGCTGTTTCAACCGTTTCAACAGTAACAATCACCTGGGAAACTGACGAGCTTTCAACTTCGCAGGTGGAATACGGGACAACCTCAAGCTATACGGCTTCAACAACCAAAGACAGCACTTTAACCATCCAGCATGTTGTTACAATCAGCCAAGACCACGAGTTTGAAGCAGGAATTGAATACCATTACAGGGTAAAAAGCACTGACGCAAACGGCAACTCGGCTACAAGCACGGATTACACATTTACTTTCCAAACAAAAGCAGACACAACCGCCCCAACCATTTCAGATGTTGGCGTTGTTTCAACAAGCGTTAGCGGAGCAACTATTGCCTGGACAACGGATGAAGCGGCAAATTCTTTAGTTGGCTACGGACAGACGACTTCAACTATGAATTTAATCGCGGGACAAAACAATGATTCAACAACTACCCATTCGGTAACAATAAGCGGGCTTGAGCCAAATATCACTTATTATTTCTATGTCCAGAGCACGGACAACAGCGGAAATGTGGCAACTGACAATAACGGAGGGAATTATTACACCTTTACAACCGCCAAAGACACGACCGCTCCAACCATTTCAAATGTCCAAGTTGAAACAGTAAGCGACACTAAGGCAACAATCAGCTGGCAAACAAACGAGCTTTCAACCTCGCAGGTAGAATACGGAGCCACAGATTCTTATGGAGAAACAACAGAAGAAAATGCCACTTTAACTTATGTCCATTCAGCAACGATTACAGGGCTTACGAAACAAACAACATACCATTTCAGGGTAATATCAAAAGACAATTCAGAAAACACAGCCCAGTCTGGCGATTATACTTTTACAACCACTGATGTCCCCGGCGGAACCGCAGAAAAGAAGGCCGGCGGAGGAGGAATTTTAATTGTTGAGAAAACGCCTCCTGTGTCTGAAATGCTAAAGAAAGTAGAAAAAGAATTAAAAGGAAAAGTGGATAAAATGACCGCAGAACAATTCTTTGGCAGTCTGGTGAACATATCAAAACAAATAGGAAGAGAAAAAACATTTGAATATCTGACTTCCGCCTTAAATGAAATATCGTCGCAGTTCCCTGCTCCGGTAATATCAGGCGAGCAATACCAGGTAGGCTCGGACAGCGTTGTTGTCAAATGGAATACTGATGTAAAAGCAAACTCTCTGGTAGCTTATGTTAAAAAAGAAGACTACGACCCCAACGCAAAAGAGCCTTATTCAGGATTGGCAGGTTATCCTAACGAAGCGGTAATAAACCATACAGTAATTATCCACGACCTGTATCCAGACACGGATTATTATTTGCAGATACGCTCAAAGTCAGATGTCACAAGAACGGCAAAATCAACCCAATTTGCAATTAAAACAAAAGCGCAAATGCCGCAAATCAGCGAATGGTCAGTAAAAGACATTACTGAAAGAGGGGCAACCTTTGTTTGGAAAACAAGCATCCCGACTGATTCAAGGCTAACTTTTACTCCATACATCAACGGAAAGCTTGCCCCAGACCAAACGAAAATAATTAAAAAGGAAGAAACAAATATTTTCCACCAAATAACAGTTGACGATTTGCTTTCCGGGTTAAGCTACCAAGTTGAACTTTCAGGAAAAACCATCCAAGGGACAATAATACATACAACTTTGCCAATATTTAACACTACTGAAGACAAATTCCCTCCGAAAATAAGCCAAGTAAGGAATGACACTGCCATCTCTCCAAGAGGAGACAGGGTGCAGACAATTATTTCCTGGCTGACCGACGAGCCTGCTACTTCAAAAGTATATTACCAGCAAGGAATAAGCTTAAAGCCGGGGGCAATGCAGTCAACTCCTTTGAACAAAAGCTTGGAAAGAAGGCACATCGTAATTATTACCAGCTTTAAGCCGGGAGCAGTCTACCGGTTCAGGGTGGAATCAATTGACGGAGCGGGCAATAAAACCGTTTCAAACGACTACACTCTTTTAACTCCGCAGAGAAGAGAAACAATTCTCCAAATCATTATGAAGAATTTTGAGCAGACATTCGGCTGGGTTAAAAAATTTAGGAGATAAAATAAAAACTGAGCAGGCCGCAGTTTAGTTTATGAAAAAAATATACAGGAATATCCTTTTGTTTTCGCTTATGGCCATTTTCGTTCTGCTTGGCTATTTTTTTATTTTAAAAGCTTGGGGGCTGAAAATTAATTTAAAAACAGGAAATTTTATTAAAACGGGCGGAATTTACATAAATGTTTTAAACAAAAACGCAAAAATATTCCTGAACGAGAAACCCATAAAAAGCGATTCGTTTTTTGCAAATAAATTTTTTATTAAAAATCTCATTCCAAAAAAATATCAACTAAAAGCAAAAGCTGACGGCTACTTTAGCTGGAGCAAAGAATTAAAAGTCAAGCAAGGGAAAGTAACCCGAGCAAAAAATATAATTTTATTCAAAAAAAACCAAAAGTTTAACGCTGTTTTGAGCAATGTAAAAAAAATTATAATTTCAAAAGACAATAAAAATTTCCTTGCGGAAAAAGAAGGCAAGAACTGGGAATGGCTTATTTTCAACCCGGAAACAAAAAATAAAGAAAAAATTGTATCTTTTAACGATTTGGAAAAAGGATATGGCACATCTTTGGCTGATTTTGGCAACGGTTTAGAGCTGCTTGACTGGGACCAGACAGAAGGGCAAATACTTTTTAAAAATAGCAGCAGCGCCTGCAATGGCAACCCTTGCAACAAAGACAGGTATTTGCTTGTTGACTTTAAATCAGGCGAAAACATTAAAATATTTGAATTTAAGGGAAATAAAGACATTGAAAAAATATGCCAAAATCCCCTAAACAGAGATGAAATTTTAGAGCTTATTGGCGGCAATCTTTTTAAGAAATCTAAAACAGAAGATTTTATAAAGGAGAAAGAACTAACTTTGCCGGACGATTTTTCGGATAGCAGAAAAATCGCCTTTTTTAAAGAAAAAAACAATATAAATAAAAAAGGAGTAATTTTTATTCCGCAAATTGTAAGTTTCTACAAAAAAGCGGGAACTTTGTTTTACCTAAACGCTTCCGGCTTTATTATAAAATTAGATAAAAACGGCAAAAATACGATAAATAAAGTTCCATTGGAACAAGGCAAAGTAAAAAGTTTTAAGGTTTATGAGCTTGGAAAAGAAGTATTTTTATCCTCAAAAAGCCTGCTTTATGAATTGGATAAAAACAAGGGGCTTTTTAAGGAAATATCAAACAATTTTAAGGAAATGGCTGTTTCGCCCGACCAGACAAAAGCAGTTTTAATTAAAGGAAGAGAAATATGGATTTTCGATTCCAGCAACGCCAACAAAAAGTTTACATTTCTTGTAAGGTTTTCCAAGCCGTACGGCTGTATAGCTTGGATAAGCCCAAAATATATAATTTTCACAATCGGCAATGATATAAAAATAAGCGAGACAGACAAACGCGGTTTGCTAAACATCATAACCATAGCAAGCTTTGAAAAACCAAAGATATTTTTCAGCAATTATGACAAAAAAGTTTACGTTTTAAGCAACGGGCTGCTGTTTGCTTCTGAAAAGCTAATCCCCTAACACTCCCTACCTTGCGTTTTAAGGCTTTAGAGGGCGCAAACAATGCAAAATTGCCGTTTGTTTTGGAAGAAAATTTATTTCTTGGAAACAGCAGGGCTTGATTTTAAATAAAACCGCCATAGTTTGTCTTTCCATTCTTTTGCATAGTCAATGCCAATCCTTTTAGCAGCGACAATTTGGCGCTTATCTATTTTTGCGTATGCCTTTGGCGGCTCGGCAACCCAGATATCCCTGCTTTGGGAAAGGTCTTTGGCGTAGAACGAACTGTCAAGCTTCAGCCATTTACACAATTTTCCCGGCCCGCTTGCAATTCTTATATCTTTTTCTTCTGTTATCGGCTCTAAGGCGCGGATTAAAACACACTCGGGCCTGCCGGCAGAAGATGTGACGATATTCAACTGCCAATACATCCCGTAGACCAGATAAATATAAATATATCCCCCTTGGGCATATTCTATTATATTCCGCTTGCTTATTCTCCAATTAAAAGAATGGGCCGCCTTGTCTTGCGGCCCTATGTATGCTTCGGTTTCAACTATCCTGCCAATTAACAATTTCTTGTTTATTTTTCTGACAAGGTATTTCCCTAAAAGTTCTTTTGAAACTTTGATAGTTGGCTTTTGATAAAATTCCCTTTCAAGCCTTTTGCCAACAAGCAAAGCAATTTTTTCCATATTTGCGGCTTAAAATATTTTTTAAAGGAAAGGGGCGCTATTTTTTCTGCTCCTCTGATTTAATTTTTTCTTTAAACTCTGCCCAGCTGCAAGGACCAGGCCCTGCCATTTTGCATATTTTTCTAAAAGGGCAATACTGGCATTGCCAGTTGTGCGGCCAATCGGGCAAACGCGGACAAATTATATCTTGATTTATATATTTTTTAATTTCCGAAAAAGTGCCAATAAGCTTTTTTGCAAAAGCTCTGTCGTATTTTACCAAAAATTCTTTTAATAAAGAATTGTCTTTGCCTTCATATAAAAGTATTCCGTTTTTAATATTAAAGAAGTGAAGGTACAACTGGATTTGGGCAATGTGGTCTTTTTTTGGCTCTGTCATTTTGCTCAATATAGAGCTGTTAATGCTTTTAAAATCAACAACATAAAGTTGGTTATTGAGCCTGATAATGGCGTCCGCTCTGCCAACTATGTCTTCGTTGGGGGGGATGTCAATTTCGGAAGCAACAACAATATTTAAGGCAAACAAATCTCTCATTAACCTTAAATGAACATAATTCCCTTGGTCAAAAATCCTAAGCAAACGGGCGTCTATTTTCTTTGCAGGTGCTTTTTTAAACTTAAAAAAAATTTGGCGAGGGCATTTAGCCGCATCGCTTATATAAAATTTAACCCTGTCGTAATCTTTGGCCTTTTCCTGATAATACTTATCAATAAGCTCTTTTAACATAGCTTTGTTGAGTAGCTATTATGTAAAGCTGCCCCTCTAAAAATATCTGCAGCCGGGGGCAAAGCTCAAAGCAAACAGCTTGCAAAAATTAGTTTTTTGAATAATTGGATGCCGCGGGCAATTTGCCTTGCTTTTCTGCGGGCAATAGCAAAACGGACATTAACGTTTGCTCCATTGCGGAGCGCGCCTTGCCCTTTTTTTGCCGAACTTTTTTCTCTCCCTCATTCTCGGGTCCCTTGTTAAAAATCCAGCTTTTTTCAGCCGCTTTTTAAAATAAGGGTTAAGCAAAACCAAAGCGCGGCTAATCCCATGGCAACAAGCCTCTGCTTGGCCAGAGAACCCCCCTCCTTTTACTTTAATCGTAAATCTAAATTTGTCTTCACAATTTATTTTTTCAAGGGGAGAAGTGACAATTTTTTCAAGAAAAGGATTCTTAAAATATTCTTTTAGCGGCTTATCGTTTATAAATATGCCATGTTCGCCCTTTGTAAAAAGCCTCACTCTTGCCGTTGAGGTTTTTCTGCCTCCAACCGCCTCAAAATACCTGTCTTGAGAAGCTTTTTCATCCTCTTTCTTCTTAACGCTCTCTGCCTTCTGGGCTTTCTCTTTCTCCTTTTGCGCTTTAGTTTTCGCTAATGGCTGCTTTTTCTCTTTTGCCTGTTTTTTTGGGGCAGGAGTTTTGCTTTTTTTTGCCTGTTTTTCCTTTTTTTGTTTTGGAGATTCTTTTTTCATAGAAAAATTAGATTTTAAGCTTTTTTATTTTTTCTTTTACAAAAATACAATTGTAAAGCGGCTTTGGCGCATATGGCAAGCCTGTTAATCGCTTATTTTTAACCTTTTTATTAATTTATCGCGCAACTTGTTCTTTGGCAACATTCCATAAACCGCCTTTTTTAAAACTATTGCAGGATTTTTGCTAAAAAGCTCTTCTGCCGAAATTTTTTTAAGGCCTCCGGGATAACCGCTGTGGCGGTAATACACTTTCCTTTTCATTTTCTTTTTGGAAACCTTTATCTTGCCAATATTTTTTACTACGACAAAATCGCCGGCGTCTGCGTTCGGCAAAAAACTTGGCTTATCCTTTCCCCTCAAAATAACCGCTATTTCTGTTGCCAATCTGCCAAGAGCTTTGCCCGAAGCGTCTATTGTATGCGTTTTTCTCTGCATAAATATATAATAATTATTCTACAAGTTCTATTATCGCCATTTTTGCGCCATCAGATTTCCTTGGCGGAACTTTAATTATCCTTGTGTATCCCCCATTCCTGTTTTTGTAACGGGGAGCAATTTCATCTATCAATTTTTTTGTTAAGCTTTTTGAAAAATAAGCAAGGAGAATCCGACGCGAAGAAAGGTCTGCTTTTTTTGCCCTTGTCAAAAATTTTTCAGAAAGTTTTCTGATTTCTTTCGCTCTCGCTAAAGTAGTTTTTATTTTCCCATGCAAATAAAGCTGGCTGATTAAATTCTTTTCCAAAGCCCTTCTCTGGTCTCTCTTTCTTGAAAATTTTCTTATATGTATTTTTTTTCTCATAAGCTTACAATTTGCATCTTTTTGCTAATTTGCGGCAAGCATTAAAGTTTTGCCTTTTGCCTGCCTGTATACAAATGCTTTGGCTATTTCTTGAAGTCAAAATCTAATTTTTTTAAAACTTTTTTAATTTCACTTATTGATTTTTTCCCAACGCCTTCAATGTCCAAAAGCTGGCCTTCTGTCTTTTTCAAAATTTGGCCAACAGTTTTTATTCCCGCTCCAAGAAGAGAATTTTTTGTCCTTTCTGATATTTTTAAGTCTTCTATTTTTATCTTCTTATTGCCATCCTCTTTAAGAGCAGACTCTTCTTTCTTTTCTTTCTTTTCTTTCTTTTCTTTTTTTTCTGCGGGAGCCTCATCCTCTATGCTGCCTGAAAACAGGGAAAAATGAGCTATAAAAATGTCCGAAGCTTTTTTAAAGGCTTGCTCGGGCGAGACGCTTCCGTCCGTTTCTATTTCAATTTTTAATTTGTCAAAATCAGTCCTCTTGCCAACCCGGGTGTTTTCCACTGAAAAACTGACTCTTTTTACAGGAGTATAAACGGCATCTATGGGCATCATCCCTATCTCTGCTTTCTTTATTTCCCTTTGTTCAACTGGCTCATAGCCTATTCCTGTTTCCACTAAAACTTCCATATCAAGCTTGCTTGAAGGTTTGGTCAGGGTTGCAATGTGCGCCTCGGGGGTTACAACTTCTATCTGCCCTGAAGTCTTAAAATTTTTTGCTTTTACTTGAGTTTCTCCTTTAGCAGACAATGTTGCTGTCTGCGGCTCTTTACTAAAATTTTTAAACTTTACCTTTTTAAGATTTAAAATAATGGAAACAACATCTTCCAAAACTCCGGGGATGGTTGAAAATTCGTGGGAAACGCCTTTAATCTTTACCTGGGTAATTGACGAGCCTTCAAGCGAAGAAAGCAAGGCGCGCCTTAATCCATTGCCAATAGTCACTCCGTAGCCAGGATAAAGACCGTTAATTTCTATCACTGCTAAATTGCCTTTTTTATAAATAACTTTTGGGTTTGATGGTAATGGAATCATATTTTTATATAGAGTAAAATAGAGCAAACGCAAGGCGTAAAGCCAAGCATTGCTTTATTTTGCTTATTATTAGCGTGAATAGAATTCAAAAATTGACGGAATTTCAACCGGAAGGCCTAAATCCTCCGAAGACGGATAAGCGACAACTTCCGCTTTTACTTCTTTTTTATCAAGCTTTAACCATGAAGGAGGCTGATAATTTTTTAAGATAGCAACAATATTCTTAAAAATGTCTTTTTTCTTTTTGTTCTCCCTGAAAGAAATAACCATGCCTTTTTTAACCCTGAAAGAAGGAATATTTACAGGCTTTGAATCCACCAAAAAATAACCATGCGAAACGAGCTGGCGCGCCTCCTTTCTTGACTTTGCAAAACCAAGCCTGAAAATAACATTGTCAAGCCTTGTTTCCAGGCTTCTAATTAAAAGCAAAGACGCGTCTTCCACTTTTCCCCTCTTCTGAAGCACTTGGAGAACGGTTTTCCTAAACTGCTTTTCCCTAATATTATAAAAATTTTTCATCTTTTGCTTTTCTCTTAATTCTTTGCCGTACTCTGAAAGCTTTGTTGATGTTCTCTTCTTTTTCGGCCCAGGGGGATAAGGACGCTTTACCATCGGGCATTTGGGCCCCAAACATTTTTCTCCTTTAAGAAATAGTTTTTGTCCAGCCCTTCTGCAAATTTTACATACATTTTGTTGCATAAAACCATTAAAATTTATACTCTCCTCGGTTTTCTTGGTTGGCATCCGTTATGCGGTATTGGAGTTACATCTTCAATAGACTCAATTTCAAGACCTTTTGTAGATAATGTTTTTAGAGAAGCATCCCTGCCGCCGCCTATTCCTTTAACAAAAATATCAACTTCTGTTATTTTTAACTTTTGGGCGGCATCAGCAATTGCCTGGGCAACTTTGGAAGCAGCAAAAGAAGTTCCCTTTTTCGTCCCTTTAAAGCCGATGCTTCCCGCGCTCCTCCAAACAAGAACATTGCCTTTGTCGTCAGTAAGGGCAATTTTTGTATTATTATAGCTTGAAGAAATATAAATTCTTCCCCTCCTGATTTTTTGGACGGCTTTTACATTTACCTCCTTTCTCATCTTTTTCTCCACTTTCTCGCGTTCCTTTATTATTTCGCTTTCGCTTTTTTGAATGATTCTCTTTTTCCCCATAAAATAAAACCTATTTATAAAATATGCTAAATTGGATTATTTGCAAAATGATTACTTTGGAGCAGGAGGAGCCTTCCTTCCCGAACCAACTGTCTTTTTCACATTTCCCCTGATTGTCCTTGAATTTTTTCTTGTTTTTTGTCCGCGGACAGGAAGCCCTTTCAAATGCCTAATGCCCCTATGGCATTTAATCTCTTTTAGCCTTTTTATATTCGCAAGAACTTCCCGGCGAAGCTGGCCTTCCACCTTATAGTCAGACTCAATGATGTTTTTAAGCCTTGCAACTTCCTTTTCTGTCAATTCATTGGTTTTTTTGAACGGGTCAATACCCGCCTTGTCTACAACTTCTTTAGCCAAATTCCTCCCTATCCCATAGATATAGGTTAAAGAAATTAAAACTTGTTTTTTTTCTGGAATATTAACCCCAGCAATTCTTGGCATAACTTTTATTGGTTAAATATTTGTTATCGTTATTATTATTTATTATGTTGGAATACAAAAATTATTTTCCTTGCCTTTGCTTGTGCTTTGGATTTTCACAAATTACATAAACTCTTCCTTTGCGTTTTACAATTTTACACTTTTTACAAATTTTTTTAACTGATGGTCTAACTTTCATATTACTATATCCGGCAAGATTATAAATAATGCAGCGAACGATTTCGCTACAAGGTGAAACTCTTCCTATAACTATAATAATGCCTTGCATTTTTTACAAAAATTAGCAAGGCAGCTTTTTGCAGCGTCAAAATGAATAATCCTATCCTATTTTTTAACATTCTTTTTAGCGGTAAGCCTATTTTAGCCTGTAAACAATTATTCCCCTGTTTTGGTCGTAAGGGCCAATTTCTACCAAAACCCTATCGCCGGACAATACTTTTATCCTGTGGATTTTAAGCTTGCCGCCAAGATGGGCTAAAATTTCTTTTCCGTCTTCCAATCTTACTCTAAACAAAAGATTTGGAAGGGTCTCAATAACCTGCCCATTTTTCTTAATTTTATCTTTTGCCATTATGCAATTTTAAAGTTAACAAATTTACAAAAAAAGTCAAGGCTTTTCCTCCCTCTTTTCCTCCCTTTGGGCTTGTGCTTACCCTTAAAACCAAACTCTAAATTCTAATATCTAAATCCTAAACAAACCACAAATTCCAATGACTAAATATTTTTATTATTGGTCATTGGTCATTTTTTTTCGTCATTCGTCATTCGGGTTTCGTCATTTACAAACTATTTTGATTTGTAATTTAGAATTTAGAATTTATGATTTCTACCAACGAGTCCGGGTCTCGTTGATAGACCTTCCCCCTGTCATTGCGAGGAAGAAGCGAAGCGACTGACGAAGCAATCCCAGATTGCCGCGTCGCCCCGCTGAAAGCGGGACTCCTCGCAAGGCAGCGAAAAATGAAAAATGAAAAACTAAAATGCAAAATTAAAAGAGATTTTGAATTTTTAATCATTAATAATTTTCTTTGAAATAA
>JAGGTS010000037.1 GCA_021163625.1 bacterium
ATGATATCAATTCTATAAGGGGAATCAAATGGGATTCTGTTTTTGGCAAGGTAGATTTCTGCCATTTTCAAAAGCTGTTTTTTCTTTTTCCAGTCAATTCTGTCTTCTGGGTGGAAAGAGTTGTTATTTCCGGCGCTCGAGCTTCTGTTTGAGGTCTTTACTTCAACAAAGACAAGCGTTCTTTTCTTTTTTGCCACAATGTCAATTTCGCCCCACCTATTTCTAAAATTCTTTTCTAAAATTTTATATCCATTTTTCTTCAGATAATCTGCCGCTATTTTTTCACCAAAGATGCCAACGTCTTTTTCGTTTAAACTTTTAGGGGGTTGGGGTTTTTGAAATATCATTTTTAATAGATATGCCGGCTGCTTTTTCAAAAAGCCTTAGAATTATCTTGCCAAAATGTCCGTTAAAGCAAGGCGTCCCGCACAGCAGCAAGCTGTATGGGGGATAGACCCAGCGCTTTCGCTTGGTCTGGCGGGCAGAGCAAGCGGGTAAAAATTCCATCCCCAGCTTCTTCTTTTTGCTCGCTTATTTTCGCAGCAGGCTTATCTGCGCATAGTTTTACTGTTACGCAGGGCCGATTTTTTTGGCAGACGGACCGTATAGATTTAAGCAGAGTAAGGGAGCTGTGAAGAATCAAAAGGTTCATCTTGATTGTAAATTTATCATATGTTCCCATTTCTTGCAATAATTGCTTGACAAGGTTTTGCTTTTATGTATAATTTAGATTGTCTAATAATTTGATAGCTTAAATATATGAAAAACGACAAAACAATAAATCATATAATTTCGCTTATTTTCAAAGCCAGCCGTTTAATCCATGAACAATTAAGAAAAGAAAAGAAGTACCCTGATCTTTTTTCTGGTCTGCGTTTAGAAGCTTTGCGTTACATAGCGGAAAAGAAGAATCCATTAATGAAAGAAGTAGCTGATTATTTTTGCATCACTCCGCCTTCAGCCACCTCGCTAATTAATCCTCTTGTTAAGTCAGGAGCGCTTAGAAGGGTTTATGACAAGGATGACAGGCGGGTTGTTCGCCTTTTTATTACTTCAAAAGGTCGGAAAGAGCTTAAGAGGGGCCTTAGTGAAGTTGATAACAATATGAGAAAAATTTTGACACAGCTTAATACGGATGAACAAAAAAATCTTATTAAAATTTTAGAAAAATTATCAAAAATCTATGAAAACTATAACTAAAAACAAAACCTACAAAAAAATACTCTTTGGCGTCGTGGCAATTATCAGTTTGGTAGTTGTAGCCAGTTCGTTCTCTGCGGCAAGAGGCCACAATTTCTTGCTGGCTAATATATTGAGCAGCGTTTCCGACAATGATAAAACAGTTTCTAATAAAGAAACAGTTGCTGTCCAGACGAGGAAAATATCTTTGGAAAATATTGATCAAAGTATTTCTGCTTCTGCCGTGACCGGACCTTTAAACAATGTCAAGGTAAGTCCCAAAATGACAGGCAAGGTTGTCGGCGTTTACTTTGAAGAAGGAGATTGGGTTAACGCCGGGCAAACTATTATTCAATTGGAGCAGGATAGAATTTTGCGAACGGCCTACAACAATGCCCAGACCAATTTAATCAATACCCGCGCTTCTATGAACCAAGATATAAAGGCAGCCGAAGTTGCGGTAAAAGCAGCAGAAGTGGCTTTGGCTAACGCAAGAAAGTCTTTAAACGATAGCAGCGCGACTAACGAACAGGTAATTGCTAACGCCTATACTAACGCTTTAAATAACGCTCGCGCAGCAGTTTTAACAGGGACCAATGCCATAATTGCCGCGACTGAACTTCAATATAAATATTTTGGAATAGGCAGCGACCAGAATGCTGTTCGCATAGCCGAAAAAAAATCAAAAGCAATTTACTTGCTTTTGGGAAAGTCAAATGCTGGCCGATGGGCTTCTCAATTTATTACCCCTTTGGATGGAGGAGTTAAAGGGCAAGTTGAAGATGCCACAGCAAATTTTTCTCAAGAAAAAATTGACCAGATATTAACTGATATAGTGCCAGCCCTACAATCTGTAGAGGATTTGTTAGCTGAAGTCAGAACCGATTTAGACTGGAAGCGTGGAGTTTTGCCATCGGAAAAAAGCGCGCTTGATACAGCGCGAATTGGCATTGAGTCTTCTATTACTGGTTTGTCTAATTCTAAACAAGCCATTGTTAGCGCTAAATTGGGTAAAATTACGGGAAACGATGCCGCTCAATCGGCTTACGAAAGCGCAAAAAAACAACTTGAATCAGCCCAAGCAAATTTGGCCAGCATTAAAGAACGGGCAAAGTTACAAATTGCCGCTGCTCAAGGACAGCTGGATTCCATACAAGCGCAATTAGATAACACTACAATTGCAGCGCCTATCTCTGGCGTAGTTAGCCGAAAATATATAGAAGTGGGAGAAATGGCAATGGCCGGCAGTCCAGTGGCTGAACTTGTAGATACCAGCAGCATAAAAATTGAACTGTCTTTAACCGAATTTGACGTTGGTAAAATCTTCGTTGGCCAAGAAGCCGAGGTTAGATTAAGGGCTTATCCTAATGAGAAATTTGTTGGAAAAGTTTATTATGTCAGTTCCGTGGCTGATCCAGTAAGTAAAAAGTTCCCTGTTAAAATTCGATTAGAAAATAGCGATGGAAAAATAAAAGCCGGTATGGTGGCTGATGTAAAAATTATTACTGACAAGCAAAAAGATGTATTAATAATTCCTAAATCAGCAGTATTCAAGGAAGAAGGCGTTGAGAAAGTTTATGTTGCGGAAAACTCAAAAGTCAAGATAAAGACTGTTAAAACCGAAGCTATTGACCAAGATAGGTTGAAGGTTGTGGAAGGATTGTCCGCGGGGGAAGAAATTATTGTTAATGGAAATTATAATCTAAAAGAAGGCGAATTAGTAACAGTAAAAAATTAATAATCTTATGAAATTAGCAGATTTTTCAGTTAATAAGCCGGTAACCATTTTGATGATTGCTTTAATCATCGTTGTTTTGGGCGGTTTGTTTTTTGGCAAACTTGGTTTAGATCTGCTGCCGGAAATTAAATACCCGGTAGTTTCGGTAGTGACTACTTATCCGGGAGTATCATCAGAAGACGTTGAAGAGGTTCTAACTAAGCCCATTGAAGACGCTGTATCAACTGTTCAACACGTTAAATCAATTAAATCTTTTTCCCAAGAAGGCTTGTCTGGGGTAATGATAGAATTTAATTGGGGCACTAATATTGATTCTGCGGCTCAAGATGTAAAAGATAAGCTTAGTCTAATTCAAGATTTTTTGCCAGCTGACGCTGACAGTCCTTTGGTAGTTAAATTGGATGTCAAAGCGATGCCGGTTTTGGGCTATGGAGTCAGCTCAGAGAATTTAGACACTTTAAAGCTGCGCCAGCTTTTAGAAGATAATATTAAAGACAAATTAGAACGGTTAGACGGAGTAGCTTCAGTCCAAATAATGGGCGGCCGGCAAAGAGAGATTTTGGTTAGTTTAGACAAGTCATTGTTAGAATCTTATGGCTTGACTCAATCTCAAGTTGTTCGAACGCTTCGCGGAGAAAACATTAATATTTCCGGCGGTCATATCGTTGAAGGGATTCAAGAGTTTACTTTGCGGACTATTGGAGAATATAAAAATTTAGAAGAGATTAAAAACACTGTTCTCTGCGTTAAGGCAGGAGCGCCTGTTTACCTTAAAGATGTGGCTAAGATAATAGACACTTACAAGGAAGAAAGGAGTTATAGCCGGACTGATAAAAACGATAGCGTTTTGTTGCTAATTAACAAGCAATCAGGAAGCAATACTAAGGAGGTGGCCGACAGAGTGATTAAAGAGTTGCCCGAATTAAGGAAAAGTCTGCCCAGCGGCATAAATTTTAATTTGGCATTTGACCAAAGCAGAATTATTAAGAAAGCTACTGGTTCAGTGGCTCAAAGCGGGATTATTGGCGGACTTTTAGCAGGTTTGCTCATCTTTTTATTTCTAAGAAATTGGCGGCCGACTTTGGCTATCATTATCGCTATCCCTTTGTCTCTATTAGCTACTTTTATTCCTTTATATATCGCCGGTTATACTTTAAATATAATGACCTTGGGTGGCTTGGCTTTAGGCATTGGAATGATGGTGGATTCGGCTATTGTTGTGATAGAAAATATTTATCGGCACTTAGAGCAGGGCAAAAAACGGAAAGAGGCGGCAAAAATTGGCGCTTCCGAAGTTGGCATGGCTATCACTGCTTCTACTCTGACTACTATTGCGGTGTTTTTTCCTCTTACTTTAGGCGGCGGGATAGCGGGCCAAATTTCTCGCGGCTTAGCTTTGACTGTTTCTTTTGCCTTAACCGCTTCTTTATTTGTTGCCTTAACTGTTGTGCCAATGATTGCCTCACAAATATTCAAAAAAAGAACAACTGAAGAGTACAAAAAAACTTCAGGCAGTCAGGGGTTTAAAAAAATTCAAAATTATTATAAAAGAATTCTTGTTTGGGCGCTTAATCATCAAAAAAAGACAATTTTAATTACTGGCGGGTTATTGATTTTTTCGCTTTGTTTAATCCCTTTTATTGGCACTGAATTTATGCCAGTTGGAGACCGGTCAATGTCAATTTTGCAATTAAAGATGCCTCCAGGCACTTCTCTGGAAGAAACCAATAAGGTAGTTGGCCAAATAGAAGATGATATTTTAGAATTGGAAGATGTTGATAGCGTGAGCAGTTTTGGGGGCTTGGCCGAAGGCGGCAAAATGGATGTAGGTATGGGCTTTGGTTCGACTGGAGTTAACGAGGCAACTATTATGATTAA
>JAGGTS010000025.1 GCA_021163625.1 bacterium
ATTGGAGCGAGAGAGGGGAATCGAACCCCCGTCCGTTCCTTGGGAAGGAACTATTCTGCCATTAAACTACTCTCGCTTAATCTTTTAATAAATTAATATAATTTTCAGCTTAAATCAAGGATTATTTTTCTAAGCCAATTTTTTTAAGAATTTTTTCAAACAGCCCTGTTTTTTCTTGTTGTTTTTTGCTTTCTGGCAAGGAAGCAGCCCTTTCGTAGCTTGTGTTTGTTGCTGCTTTTGGGACAGAAAATGCAAACACTTTTTCTCCTTGTTCTTTCAAATTGAGGTTTTCTCTGAAGATTTTTTCTAAATAGTCACCGTTCTTTGCTTGGTTGATTTTTGCTTTAAGCTGGCTATTTTCTTGGCTTATCTTGGCAAGTTCTTTTTGGTTTTTTTCTACCAAAGCGCTTAGTTCCATCCGTTTTTGGTAGATGCTTATGTTAACAAACAGCAATGTTGATGCAACTAAAAAAATGGCTATTAGCGCAAGAAAAAGCAGAAATTTCCTTTTGAAATCTGATTTCGTTTTATTGAGTCTGCTTATTTTTTTCTTTCTAATTTTTGCAATTTTTACCATATTCTATTATAATATACATACAAGAAAATAAGCAAATAACAATTTATTAAAAGTTGGAAATTTTTGTCAACGAGCGATAATTTTAGTTATAATTTTGCTTGTTAGGTTAAGGCAGCAGATTATTGTTTTAATTTTTAAGTTTTGCATCAGCCCATTTGCGTTTAATTTTAAACTGCAAATAATATGAAAAGCAAAGAAAAAACAAAATTGCTTAAAATGGTTTGGATAATATTAGTTTCTCTGGTAATTATTGGAATGGTTGGTTTTTTGTTTGTTCCCGCTTTCTTTTAATGAAATAATTTAGATAAAGCCGTTATAAAATTTATATCTTTTTTATCTAAGGAATTTGAAAAATAAAAATTATCTATGGGTTATTTAGTTTTAATCAGGCACGGAGATTCTTTTTGGAATAAAGAAGGATATAATTGCTTTACAGGATGGGTTGATGTTGCGAATCTTCCTTCTGGAATAAATAAATTGATAAAATCAGCAAAGGTTTTGAGTGATTTTAAGTTTGATATAGCTTTTACTTCCGAGCTTTACCGCGGCATTGAAACAACTTTAATAATCCTTTCCCATAATAGGGTTTCAGGAACGCCGATAATTTTGCATAAAAACGACATTGTATCAAAAAAAAGCATTTTTTTCCATAAAGATTTTAAGCGCTTTGTCCCGATAATCAAAAATTGGCGCTTGAATGAAAGATACTATGGCAAATTGCAGGGCATGAATAAGGATAAGGCAAGAAAAATCTATGGCAAGGAACAGGTTTTTCTTTGGCGAAGAAGCTATCAGGTTGCTCCTCCGGGGGGAGAATGTTTAAAGGATACGGAAAGAAGAGTCGTTCCTTATTTTAAAAAGGAAATGTTGCCGTATTTAAAAAATGGTAAAAATGTTTTGGTGGGTGCTCATGGCAATAGTTTGAGGGCGTTGGTTAAATTTTTAGACGGAATTAGTCCGGAAGAAGTGGAAAAGCTGGAAATAAAAAAAGGCATTCCGTTGTTTTATAAATATGCAAAAGCAAGGCTTAAAAAAATTGGTTATATAAAAAACCAGAAAGACTTAAAAGAAAAAATATAAAGGTCGGTTTTTTAATTTTATTGTAAAAAAATAAATTAAGATATAATATTGATGTAAGTAAATAAAGTTCAATCCTATGAAAAAAACATTATTGATTCTAATAATTATTATCATTTTGGCGCTAATAGGCTGGATTATTTTTATTTCGGTTTCCAATGAAAAAACGACTGGCAGAAATGAAATTTCTATTTCAACAGATAAGAGCTCTTATCAGCCAAATGATAATTTAAAGCTATCAATTGTTAATAATTCGAAAAAAGAAACTATTTGTTTTTCATCTTGTTATCCGTACTATTTTGAAGTTAAAAGCAAAGACAATAACTGGCAAGAGTACCCTTACGGAAAATGTCAAAAGGCTGATTTATCTGAAAAATGCATAAAGCCAAATCAAAGAAGGGATTTTGAGATTAGCCTGGATTATTTTACAGCCGGCTTAAATAGGATAAAAATTCCAGTTTGCTTGAACTGCAGTGAAGGAGACAGGTTTAAGGCAGATAAAAATTTTTACTCTAACCCATTTACGATTTCAGGCAATAGCCATAAATAATCTTATTTTATTTATGCTGATAGCGCCGATGTAGCTCAACTGGTAGAGCACCCCGCTCGTAACGGGGAGGTTGCCGGTTCAAGGCCGGCCGTCGGCTATTTTTTAAAATTTAAGGAATCAAATAGTTCTCTTATGAGCAACGAAAGAGAAAAAATTAGAAATTTAGAAGAAAAACTCCATCATTTGATGGACTATCTTTGACCTTAAAGGCAAGCTGTCAAGGCTTAAAGAATTAGAAGAAGAAACAAAAAAAATAGGCTTTTATGACAACCACAAAAAAGCAGCAGAGGTTCAAAAGGAAATAAATAAATTAAAAGAAACAACCGAAACGCTTATCGGTATGGAAAAAGAATTGAATGATTTAAAAGAGCTTTTTTCTTTATTTTCCGATAACTTGTCCTACCAAGAAAAGCTTGATAAGGAAATAAACAAATTAGATGCTTTAATAGAAAAATTTGAAAAAGAAACTTTTCTCTCTGGAAAGTATGATTCTTACCCTGCTATTTTGTCTATCCAATCAGGCGCTGGAGGAAGAGACGCAGAAGACTGCGCTGTTCTTTTGCTTAGGATGTATGAAAAATTTGCTGACAAAAAAGGTTGGAATTATAGGATATTGTCTAAGTCAGTAAGTGAGGGAGGCGGACCTGAAGGGAGAGTAGGCATTAGGGAGGTTTCTCTTGAAATTAACGGAAAATTTGCCTATGGGTTGTTGAAAAACGAAAGCGGAGTCCATCGTTTTGTCAGAATATCACCGTTTTCAGCAAAATCTTTAAGGCACACATCGTTTGTAGGGGTTGAAGTCATCCCTGATATTAAGGAAGAAGAGGTGGATATAAAGATAGACCCAGACGATTTGAAAATAGAAACATTTCATTCTTCCGGCCATGGTGGGCAAAATGTCAATAAAAGAGAAACCGCTGTCAGGATTGTCCATTTGCCGACAAATATTGCTGTTTCTTGCCAGGTTGAGCGCCTTCAGCAAAGCAACCGAAAGCGTGCTATGCAGATTTTGAAAGCAAAACTTTTAAGGCTTGAGGAGAGAAAAAAAGAAGAGGAAATAAAAAAGATAAAAGGAAAGAGGCAATCAGCTGAATTCGGGAACCAAATACGGTCTTATGTTTTTCATCCTTATAAATTAGTAAAGGACGTCAGGACAGGAGTTGAAACTTCTGATATAGATTCAGTCCTTGACGGCGAGATAGACAGTTTTATTGATGCCGAAATAAAATTATAATTACTTTAGAGGAAATGAATTATAATTTAGACTAAGAAAATAGATATGATGATTAAATTTGAAAATGTCAGTAAAATCTATTATTCTAATTCTAATAAAGAGCCGATTGTTGCCCTGAAAGATGTGTCGTTTAATGTTGAAAAAGGGGAGTTCCTTTCTATTATTGGCAAATCAGGGGCTGGCAAAACAACTTTAATTAATTTGCTCATTGGCGAGGACAAACCAACAAGCGGGAATCTGTTTTTTGAAGGCGAAAGCGTTCCGGAAATGAATAGGCATCAACTTCAACAGCTGCGTAGAAAAATTGGGATAGTCCATCAAGATTTACGCCTTCTTAATTTGAAAACAGTTAAAGAAAACCTGGAATATATTATGCAAATTATCGGGGCAAAGCCAGATGAGATAGAACGCGATGTCAGCCAAGTTTTGGAAATCGTCGGACTTTGGGAAAGGCAATCTAATTTTCCCCATCAGCTTTCTGGCGGTGAAAAGCAGAGATTAGCCATTGCAAGAGCGCTTATCCACAGGCCAAAGCTTCTCGTTGCTGACGAGCCAACAGGCAATCTTGATCCTTATAATACTTTTGAGATTGTAGATATTTTTAGAAAAGTGCATCAGCTTGGCACAACAATAATCCTTTCAACTCATAACAAAGATGTGGTTGACAGCTTGAAAAAACGCGTTATAGCCTTAGATAACGGCGTGATACTTGCTGATCAAAAAGAGGGAAAGTTAATTCTTTAATAATTGGTAAATAAAAATAAAATCAGATAAAACAAAAATGTTTCTAGATTCACTTAAAAATATAATAAAATTCAGTTTCCAAAACTTTTGGAGAGACAGAAGTCTGGGCATAGGGGTAATATTTGTTATGGTTATCGCTATTGTTATTATTACTGCCATTTTTTCTATGGCAGGCTTGAGCAAGTTTTTAATAGACAAAGTAGAAAACAAAGTTGACATTTCAGTTTATTTTAACGAAAATGTTGAGGAGGAAAAAATTTTAGAGATAAAAAAGAACCTTGAAAGTTTTTCAGACCATATAAAAAGCATTAAATATATTTCTCGCGAACAGGCAAAAGAAGATTTTATAGAAAAGCATAAAGATAACCCTTATTATCTTGATGCTTTAAAGCAGGTTGGATACAACCCGTTTCTTGCATCTCTTGATATCGTTTCCGACACGCCTGATTTCTACCGGCAAATTTCTGATTTTCTAACCCAAGGACCAACCAAAGACTTAATCAACAAAGTTTCTTATTATGAAAATGAAAAAGTGATAAATGCAATTTCTAAAATTAATAATAAGGTAAAAATTTTTGGCATATCGCTTTCTTTATTTTTAGCTTTGCTCCTTGCCTTAATTGTTTTTAACACCATAAAGCTTTCAATTATTGTCTCAAAGGAAGAAATATCTACGATGAAAGTGGTTGGCGCTTCAAATTGGTTCATTAGAGGGCCTTTTATCGTCCAAAGCCTTATTTACACAGTTATTGCAATTATTATATCAGACGCTTTGATTTTTTCTGTCTTAATATTTTTTAACCCTCGGCTTTCCGACTGGTTTTCAGGATTTAATTTTTTAAGTTATCTTTGGTCAAACTTTTTATTGGTATCATTGATTCAATTTTTGTTTATTGCAGTCGTTGGCGCGTTTTCCACTTACCTTGCAATGTGTAAATATTTAAAAATTTAAGTTTGCATTTGCTTTATCATTACATATTGTTATTGCCGGGTCGGCTAATGATAGGTTTTTTGAGATTTTATGATATAATTAAACAATAATTAATGTAGTCGTTGTGGAAAGTATTTTAAAATTATAATAAATACTCCATCTTAACAATGTTCTTTAATCATGGTGAAAAGTTTGGCGCAAAAAAAATTGTGGTTTCTTTCTTCCAAATCTTTTGCCCAAGGACGACCCGAGATATATAAAATGGAAAAAGAGTTTAAAGAAAAGACCTTCTCCTTGGAATAAGGGATTTGCAAAAGAAACTCACCCGAGTGTCGCAAAAATTTCTAGAACTTTCAAAATAAAAAAGATAGATAATTTTGCAAGATGGAGAAGGGAGATGATTAATCGAGGATTGATTAAAACAAATTACCCGCCTCTTCAAAGATCTGGAGATCTTGCCGAATTAATTGGAGTAATCTTGGGAGATGGTTATATCGGAAAATTTTCTAGAACAGAAGTCTTAGCAAGTCTTAGCAATTTTCTCTAATTCAAATAATCCAGGCTTTGTAAAAAGATATTCTAAGTTAATTGAAAAGATTTTCAATAAAAAGCCGAGTACTTATAAAAGGAAAGATAGTAATTGTATTAAAATTAGTATATATCAAAAAGATTTAAGTAAAAGATTAGGTATTCCCGCAGGGTCTAGAAAAAATCAAAATATAAAAATTCCTCACTGGATTCTAAAGAATAAAGAATATCTTAAAAGATATTTAAGAGGATTGTATGAGGCAGAAGGAAGTTTCTGTGTTCATAAACCAACTTATACTTATAAATTTCTATTTGCTAACAGAAATAAATCATTGCTTGAGAATGTTTATCGAATCTTAAAAATTCTGGGATTCCACCCACATAAAAGCAAGTATAAAATCCAGATTTCTAAAAAAGGAGAAGTTTATAAAATTAAAGAATTAATAAAATTTAGGCAATATCAATGATATTGCGGGGTGGTGTAACGGTAGCACTCGAGATTCTGGCTCTCGCGATCCAGGTTCGAATCCTGGCCCCGCAGCCAAGAGCAATTTAAATTAGGTTAACTAATCTAGGTTCGCCCTGTTATTCAACAGGATGTCCTATTGTCTAATAGGGCAAATCCTAGCCCGGCGGCCAAAATTTTTTACTGCCGACTCTTTTTGGGATGATTTTGGAAATCTTGTTTTTCTCTTGTCCGACCATTCCGCCCTGACCCGCTGAAGCGGGGCAGGGCGAGCTTTTAAAAAGATTAATGTTAAAAAACAGGTTTTTTGATAAAATGAAAGTATCTTAAGGAATTCAAAATGAAATTCTATCTAAAAAAATTTATTCTTTTGGTTATTTTGCTGATTATTTTAGCTACTG
>JAGGTS010000001.1 GCA_021163625.1 bacterium
GCCCATATCTAAAAACCGCTTTTTTGCTTCTCGTCTAATTTTTTAGAAGCCTTTTTAAGGAATATCTTTATCCCTTTTATTGGAAAAGTTGAATGAATATACAATTCAAAAAACCAATGAAGAGGGATAAATCCTAAAAAGAAAATAACTATTTTCTCTGCAAAGATGTGCATCGTCTCCTCGTCGAGGGGCCTAATCCAATAACTAACCACTATTGCGTAAATAAAAGATAGAATTATGGCAACAGGTTTAGAAAAATGGATTCGTTTTTCTTTTTTCGTTCCATAAACAAGCAATAAGATAGGAGGAACAAAAATTATTAGCATAAACACCACAAGGGCTACAAAGTAAAATGCGATATTTTCAACAATTTCGGGAAATTCTTCAAGACTTTTTTGCCATACAACTTGAAAACTTGGGCTGGAAAAATGACTAATGAAAGTAAATAAAGCTACGGACATCAAAAAAGTGGAAAATGGCGGAAAAAGAAAATCGTAAAGAGATCTTATTTTTAACTTTAAAAAATGATCCCATAAAGGAAACCTTTTTGGAGTCCTTTTATAAAGCAGAAAACTAACAACACTACTTAAAACTCCAGCTCCTATCAAGATTAAAAAATTAAACCCCTCAAGTAAAAAAGGTGTAAAAGCCGTGGCTGCCACTTTGAAGGCAAACAAAAAAGAAGCAACATAAATCATCGCTCCTGTCCAAATTTTGTATCCTCTATTTACCGCATCAATGTAAGATTTTAGTTTAGTTAGCATAAAGCTTCTACGAATTTAAGTAAAATAAGCAAAAATATCCATTATCTATCGACAAAACTAAATGCCACGACATCTATTAATAAATAAACGATAAACAACAATGTCTTGATAATATTAAAACATATATTTATTTGAACATTTGCTATTATTCTGAAAAACTTTTTATCCATTCTGGCTCAGCTGGAGGTTGGATTCTCAATATCTCTCTCCATGCTTCGTCAGTTAATCTATTCTCCATCGGTTGCTTAAATTCATAATAGCTAAAGACCGGTCCCACTCCCACTAAAATATGGCCTTCGGGAAGCTTATAGGCTACCACTAAAGCTTTAATATAACTCACCCCCTCTTCTAAAACCTTCTTAGTATTGCCTTCAGTATGTACATCAGCAATTAAAGTGGTTTTAAATATGTCAGGATCAGTTTTGCCTTCAGCAACAAATTTTATTACTCCCTCTGAAATACTGCCAAAATTCTTAATGAAATCATATTCTTTTTTAGTTAAAGGTTTATTTTCTAATTCTTTTTTAGAAATTTCTAATAATCTTTCTAAAATTTCAGAAAATTTTTCTAAGGCCGGTTCAATTTTTAATTTTTCTAACTCTTCTTGAGGTACCAATCCTTTTAATCCTTTATTGGTCATTTTAGTTAGGGTTAAAAGACGAGCATAAAATTCTGGGGCTGGTTCAACATACCCTACAATTTTTGGTTCAAGAAATCCTCCCATTTCTGCCATAGTATAACTTTGTTTTACATACAAAATTGTATCGTGCCTTAATTCTGTAAAAGAAGCCAAAGCAGTGTTTAATTCTTTATCTTGCCATGCCTTGGTCTGCATAAATGTCTGATATCCTTTGCCAAATTCGGTTAATAAAGATTTTAAAACATAAAGCCAATTCCAATAAAGGTTTTTAAACCAGTCATCTGTGGAAAGAGAGTCTATTTCTTTTTTTAGCTCTGAAAATTTCTTTTCATAATCTGAATACTCAGTATCCCCTAATTCCTTTAAAATTTCCTTTGCCCTTTTTGAACCAAATAAAGCCATTATATCTAACCCTCTTGGAAAACCTCTTACTTCTCTTCCATTAGGACAATTAGCTACATTCGTCTCAATCCAAGTAAATGGCCGAGGTGTTCTATTTCCGGTATATTCACCAGAATAAGGAGAAACAATTTCTGAAAAAAGCCAGGAATCAATAGTAAATCTTTGACCCATCAACCGGAATCCTTTTGTCTCTTCCAAAAGTTTTTTTGCTTGAACTTTTAACTCTTGAATCTCTTTATCAGATAAAGGAGGACAAGGCATAAATAGCTCGCAAGCTCCCAATCCGCTGTAGATTTTTGGATTATAAGGAAGATTCAAAAGAACATCTCTAATCTCTGGATATTTTTCTTCTATCTTCTGAGAAGTAAGTTCTTTTTCAAACAAATTCTTTAATACAGCACTATATTCATAAGGTCCTAAATCATCGGAAAAGCCGATAAAATAAGAGGTAATAGCATACATTCTCTGCCATTTTCCTTGAATATTTTTACTTTCTAAAAATTTCTTAGCTGTTAAACTAGCTTGAAGGGTTTGAATTTTAGCATCATATTCAGAAATAATTCCATTCATCGGACCGGTGCACATAGACTTTCCTTTAGAAAGAATAGGAGATCCTTTAACTAAAGCTGTCATCCTTCCATACCACATCGTCGCCTTGAAATAATTTTTAAGTTTTTCTGATTTAGTATAATGACCCCTAGGAACATATTGAGAATAATCTTCTTTGTAGATAAAAATTGGAGAAGGTTTCCAACCTTCGTGTCTTTCAATTAATTCAGTCTCTTTTTGAACTAAGTCTTTTACAAAATCTGGCATTTTAAAAATATATTTTTGGGCTTCTTTTTCATTAAAAAGATTAAAAAATTTCCCTTCTTTTAGCTGGGCAAAAGTTATTTTATCACAAAAGTCTTTTGACCCCTCGCAATCAATTTCTTTTTTAATATTTTCTTTTGTAGCAATCTGATTTGGTTTGGGTTTTAGCAATTCTAAGGCTACTGAAAAATAGGCTACATTTCTTTTTGCAGCTTCTTTTAAATCCGTTGAAGGAGCATTTTTATATTCTAAAAGAGCGTCATCAAAAAATTCTTTGCTCATTTGCCAGATATCATCATAAAAAAGACCCCTTTCTAATTTCATTAAAGTAGTGTCAAAAAAGATATGGTAATAATGCAAAAGGGAATCTGTAGTAATAAAAATTGGAAGATCTTTCCATTTTAAAGCAGAATAAAATTTAACAAAATCGTCTGGGCTATCGCCAATCTCCTTTGGGCTAGGGATTATTACAAATCCATTTTTTTTCAAAAGAGAAAGAGCTCTCGGGCTAAGTTTGATTTTTTCAGAAAATTTTTGATAATTAGAGATATCTTTAATTTTAAGAGGAAGTTGGTAGGAAGGAATTTGAGGAGTAACATCAATTTTTTCCAAGACAATATCTTTTGATTTAATTAGGCGTTTGGCTGCAGTCAGCTCAGCTGGAGTTTTGGTTGGACCCGGAATCGTTGAAGTCACTGGACTTGGAGATTGAGGTCCAGTTTTTTTCTTTTGCCAATAAAAAATACCCCTACCAGCAACGCCAGCCAAAATAATAATACCAATCAAAATAATTATAACATTTCTAAACAATTTAGGTTTTTGAAAATTAGAAAAAAATTGTTTCTCTGTTTCCATAATTTACGCTATCTCACCACTTTGGCAATAAAATGGTTAGAAGCATTTTTAATTTTCTCTCAACCGCCCGACCTTCAGTTGAAAGATTTCAACCTTTTAATTTTAAACTTTGTTATATTTTAGTATTATACATTATTTTTTAACTTGTTAAAATTAGTAAATTGTGAATAACTTTTTTAATTACTTTTTCAACTTCTTTTTATAAATTTTACTTGCTCCTCCATTTCCATTTTTTAAAATCTTGTAAGAAGGAACTTCAAATACTTCTATTTTTCCATCTAAAAAATCAGAAAAAGCCAGAAGTTTGCCATTAGGAGAAATATCTAGCCCAGTTGGTTGATTCCCGCCTACAATGGCATCTAACATTTCTCCAGTTTCAGTATCAAAAAGAAGGATTGACCCCCATTCAGGTCCAGGAATGTAGTAATTGGTAGAACTAAAATTTTTTCCTCGGCAAGAGACAAAAAGAATTTTCTTATCTGGACTTAAAACAATAGTATTTGGATTATTATCCGTCTGGACAAACTTCTCTACTTTATCGGTTTTTAAATAAACTTTCCAAATTGTATTTTTTGCCATATCGGAAACATAAAGCACTCCCTTTTCCTCATCTCCTACAATATGCCGCATCGCCCCATTGCTTTTAAATATAACTTTTCTTTCTCCAGTATTTAAATTTATTTTTTCAATTTCTCCATTGGCAAAACCTGCTACATAAAGATTTTTACTGTCTTTTGTAATATAAATGCCTCGAGGAGTATCAACAGTGAAAATATTTTTTATTAATTTTCCGTTTGAGAGATTAATTTCAGAGACATTATCTCCACACCAATTTGAAGCAAAAAGAGTTTTTTGATTGGAAGAAAGTTTTACTACTTTAGTCCAGCTACTTTTAGTGTCAAAAACGCGCAAGATTTTCTTTAACTGAGTGTCAATCTCAAAAATTTTACCGGTTTCCATTTGGCTAACATAAACTTTTTTTCCATCTTTAGAAAATTCTATCTCTACTCCTCCACCATTGTTGAGGTTAATAGTCGCTATTTCTTCACCAGTCTTTGAATCAAAAACGCTCACTCCCTTCTCTTTATTCAAAAGATGAGTTACCCAAATTTCTTTTCCGTCAACAGAAAAAACCACTGCTTTTGGAGAAGATACATAATTAATATCAAAAAGGCGTCTTACTAACTGGCCCTCTAGTTGAAGAAAAGGACCAAAATCTACTCCTTTAAATTTCTGGTTTGAATTTTTAATAATCTTTTTCTCATTTGTTTTTAGTTCTTTCATTGTTTCTTTGTCTGTCTGCTTTTTGTTTATTGAAATTTCTATTACGCCTTGACTTATTTTTTCAATCAATCTTGGTTCGGACCTCTGCGCCAATTTTTCAAGAAACCTATTAGCTTTTTCTGATTCCATTAAGAACGGTTGACTTAACTGACTTTGAATGGGAAATAATCGGTAAACAGTTTTTTCTGGATAAATCTCCAAACCCACTGCTAAAGCTTGTTGGGTTTCTTTTGAAAAATACTGGTCAAAAACAAAATTTCCCAAAGAATAGAAAATTAACTTTCCTTTATATTCTTCTACCTCTTGAATCACATGAGGATGAGAGCCAATTATTAAGTCCGCTCCGGCATCAATTACTTTATGGGCTAATCTTTGCTGAAAAACTGAACTTTTTGGTTGATACTCAGTGCCCCAATGAAAGATAACAACTAAAAATTCATTGGGATGCAAAAGCTTAGTTTCTCTTACTATCTCCGTAATTCTATCATCCGAGCAATTAAAAGGAAACGTTTTATTAAAAGCAAGAAAAACTATGTTGTCTTTTTCAAATAAAAAGTTCTCATCGCATTTTATCGGATGGCCGACAAAATTAATGTCAGACTTCTTTAAAAATTCTTCGGTTTCTTTAAAACCAGTTTCGCCCATATTAAATGTGTGGTTGTTTGCCAGAGACAATAAATTAAAATTTGAAAAAGAAAGCGCCTTTGTGACTTCTGGAGAAAAGGCAAATTTCAAAGAATGAGAACCAAAATTTGGCGGATTTTTTACAATTGGGCCTTCTAAGTTCCCAATCACCAGATCAATTCCTTTTAAAAATTGATTGATCTTTTCGAAAGGATAAAAAATGCTATTTTTTTGAATTAAATACTCTACCCCTCTATCTAACATTATATCTCCTGTAAAGAGAACAGTTCTAACTTTTTGTTCCTTTGAGGCTTTAATTTCCTTTTGCTTTGCTTCTTCAAAAACTACGCTAAAATAAGAAGTAGTTTCATCTATATTAGAATTTTTTAAAAAATCAGCGGAATTTCCATAATCAATAATTTTAGGCTTTTCTTTGTTTTGTAATTTAGCAAATAATCTTGCTCCATATAAGCACTGCCAGCAATCAACCTCTATATTTTTAAATTCTTCTTTTTCAAAATTTAATAAAACCCTAATGCTCTTTTTATCATGAAATTGGGCAGCATTTTTTGGAAGATAATGAGAAAAATCAACACTGGCAATAACTATGGTGTGAAGAGAAGCTTGGGAATTTATCGTTTTAATAAACAAATCCATTTGTTCTTCCGAAACGTCAGAAGGAACTAAAATTGGCAAAATTTTTGTATCAGGAAAATAACTTTTAATATAGGGTAGCAAATTTGTTATTCCATGGTCTTTTTCGATAGAAGAATTGCTAAAACAGAAATTATTTTTCTCAATTAAATTTCTTAAAAGGAAATCATTAACCTTAAGATTTTTAAAATTTTTAACTCCAAGGCTAAGAGTTATAAATGAAGCTTTTTCACACAATGTCCCGCTATTAAAATGGTCTGGACTTAATAAAATAATGCTTTCTGGTTTTTCTTTCAAAGAGATATATTTAAAAAATTCTTGGATAATTTCTTTCGCTAATAAATGATGAGAGATAACGCCACTTGCTATAAGATGTTGGGTGCTATTTGTAATATTTTTTTTGCCGGAAAAACTTTTGAAATTCCAAACTCCAACGGCAACACCAACAGTAGCTAAAATAATCAGCAAAATAACCAAAAGAATAAATTTTTTTAGATAGAATTTCATTTTGAATTCCTTAAGATACTTTCATTTTATCAAAAAACCTGTTTTTTAACATTAATCTTTTTAAAA
>JAGGTS010000042.1 GCA_021163625.1 bacterium
CTTTTTTTACATAAATGAAATTGTTATAGTCGTAAACGCTTCCCGGCAAAGACATTAAAAGGCCAGCCTTTTTAAGGGCAAGATAATCAGTAATTAAGACTTGCTGCTCTTGCACCAGCTCTCTTCTTGCTGTCTCAAGGTTTGCAATTTCTTTTTCTATCTCCTTTACTTCACTTTTAATACGGCTTCTGAAGGAAGCATTGTCGCGAGGATAATCACATCCATGAGCCTCGCACCATGGTATCATTATGAAACTGATGCGGTTGCCAGTCGCCTTATAGTGTATCTTGAATTTTTCTTTGCACTTTGACTCTCCGCAATATATATGGTCAATGGCATATTTTAACGACTCCATTTTCTTATTTAATTCATCCGATTCCTTTTTTACTTTTTTTGCGGTGTCTAAAAGGCGTTGCAATCTTTCCTTTGCCTTTGGAGTTATGACAAGGTCTTCAATGATTTGCCCAACGGGGATTTCCCAGTAAGAGATTTGATTTTGCTCAATAAACGGGTTTTCAACATATGGTTCAGTTGGCCTTTGTTCTGGCTTGGTTTTGAAAACGCCAAACTCCGGGCTTATGGCAAAGAGCACAAGCAGGCTGGATGTTAAAAAAAGAAGCGCTAAAACAGCGTTTGAAATCCATTTTTTTGCTTCAACTAAATTCGCAGGCTTTGTCGGCGAGACAAGATATAGAATCCCGCCGTAGGTTATTGCTCCGATGCAAACCAAGACAGTTATTTCTGCAAAAAGAGTAAGAATATATTTTACATAAAGAGGGAAAGCCTGGTTCTCCGGGATTGAACCATTTTTTATTTTTTCCATAAAAACCTGCGGAGCGTCAGCTCCCGGCACGGGCGGATAATTTATTTCCAAGGCAAAAGCAACCCCTGTTTGAAGAAAGAAGATAACAATTAACGATATAATAAGTATTTTAGCTTTTGCCATTATGGTAAAATTATGGTAAATAGGAAAAATATTTACGGGAGCTGTCCTTCTTCTCTTTCTATGCTTTCTTTTAACGCATCTTGATTCTGTTCGGAAACTTGGCTTTGGGCTTGCTTTAGTTTTTCCTTTGCCTTTCTTGCCTTAAGAACTTGCTCTGGCGAAGTCGTTATTACTTGGTCTTCGGCGTAAGAAGCTACAACCTTTAAGGCGACTCTTTTTCTCCCTGCCAAAAATATTCCTTCTCCGACAGCGCTTTCTAACAATAAATATTTTTCTTGGTCTGTTAAGTTAAAAGTTTTTTGGACAACATCAATGGTTGCAGGGCTCTGCTTCATTAAGAACTGAAGCGAAGAATTGGTGATTATTGGTTGTCCGTAGACGGATTTCATAAAGTCTGAAACGTCTTGGGTGATTGTTGAAACGCCAAGCCAATATTTTCTTGCCCTTTTGCAAAGGCCGAATAAGAAAGAAGCCCCGTCTTCTTTTTTCATTATGACCCAAGCTTCGTCAACGAGCAATATCCGTTTTTTTAGATTGGACCGCACCTGGTTCCAAATATAGCGGAGAATAATAAACATTGCTATCGGCCTTAATTCTTCTTCCATATTTCTAATCCCAAAAGCGACAAAATTGTTATCCATAGAAATGTTTGAATAATTGTTAAAAAATTGCGAATAACTGCCTTTGGTAAATTTTCTAACCCTTTCAACCAATGATTCTGTCCCTTCCATCCCTTCAAGGACTGTTTCAAAGTCAGACATTAATGGGATTTTCTCTTGCCAGGATTTTGGGTCTGATTCAGGGGTTATATCTTTGGCTGCGTAAGTTTCGGTTAAGGCTTGGTCAATTATAGCATCTTCTTTTGGAGTTAATCCGCCCAGCATTATCCTAAGCAGCCCAACTAAATTTATAACATTAGACCTCAGAACGTCCTCAGGGTTTTCATCTTCTCTTGGGATAGGCAGGTCAAAGGGGTTTAAGTGGCTTTCCGAAGTTAAAGATACTCTGAAATATGAGCCGCCGACAGCGTCTGCAAGAAAGTCATATTCATTTTCCGGGTCAATAATAATGACATCAACTCCCTGCATTAAATAGCGCAAGCTTTCTAATTTGCAAAAGTAAGATTTTCCAGAACCAGATTTTGCAAAAACAACAAGATTGGCGTTCGGCAAAGTGAACCTGTCAAATAAGACAAGAGAATTGTTGTGCATATTAATGCCATACAAAATCCCTTCATTCGCGCTTAAGTCTGGGGAGACAAAAGGAAAAATGCTTGAAAGCGGAGCAGTATTCATTGGAGTATGGACCATTATTTGGTCTAAACCGTAAGGAGAGGTTGAATTAAAACCCTCTTTCTCCTGCATTATGGCTGGTTTTATATATATCAAGCGCGATTCAAAAATTGACCTTATTAAGGTTTCTGTTTCCGAAAGGCTTTTTGCGTCATCTCCATAAATAGTGATATAAAGGCCTGTTCTAAAAATTCTTTCCCTTGCTGTTTGGAGATCGTCTCTTAGCCTTTCAATATCGTGAAACGCTATTTCCAAAGTCGGGTCTCTAATGTAACCTTTTTCTTGCCCTTCTTCAATTTCTGCCTGGACCTCGGTTAATTTTTTTCTTAATTTTCTTAAAACTTCGCCAGAATCAACAGGGTGGATATGCAGGGAAAGGTCAATCTGGCAGTTTAAATTAACAGCAGGCGAAAACCAGCCAGTAGAAAGGTATCTTGGGTAAGAGAAAACAAAAAATGATTGGCAAAGCCTTTCCCCAAGCCTTAAAAAAGTTTCTTTTACTTGTACGGAGGAAGGAGCAATAATGTCTGTAATTTTGATTTCTTCCGGGTTAATTTCTAATTTTTCGCCTCCTATTTCTATTTCTTGCCCAGTTTGTTTTTTAAAAAATGGTAATTTCATTTTTTTTGTTTATACCTTTGATTCTTTTAATAATTCGGGAATAATCTCCGGATAGTATCCTTTTTCTGCTTCCTTTGGATGGTACCAGCTCCAAAAAAGTTCAATAAGCTCAGGGGTTGTCAAGGGCATAGAGTTAAGCCCGCACCTCCTAAGTCCGACAGCCACAAATTCCATCCTTTGCCAGAGTTGTTCTTTCGCTCTTCGGAAGGCGTCTTCTGTTATTTTGGTAGAAAAACTTTTCTTTATGCTTAACAGACGGTTTTTCTTTTCTATTTGGCCGCCCATTCCCTCGGAAAGGGAAAATGGTACGACTAAATAAAATTCCTTTTTCATAATAACACCCTCCTTGACTAAATTTTCAACGAACTTTCTGTATTCAGAAACCTGAGTTTTTAAAAGCTCGTTTTTTTGTTTTAATTCCAGCTCTTTTAATTTGTCAAAGTAGCCGGTGATATTTAAGCGGCGCGAACGTATGACTATTTGGGCAGAAAAGTCAAGCGAGTTTAAAAATGTTTGGAATTGGAAAATAATAGCCCTTTGTTCTTCTTCTGACTTCAAATCAAAATTAACAGAGGAAACCATTAATATTGCCCTGAAAGAATGGTTTTTTAGGATAACAATGCCTTCTCTTATGTCAGAGATTTCTAAAAATTGTTGGGTTGACGGTCGATACATAATAAGTTAGAAATTGGCATTTATAATTATTATTTTATTCCAAGTTCAAGTTCTGATGAGAGTTTTCTTATTTTGCTTTCAGGGGCGAGCTTCAGCCTTGTTTCTTCTTTCTTTTCTTTTTGCTTTTTTATCTTTACAACCTTAATTGGGGTTAATGATTCTTTTTTTCTCCAGATATAAACCTTTGTTTTGCCAAGAAAACTAAAATACTTGATTAACAGCTCGTTTAAAGGAACCCCTTTTATTTTCACAAGAAAAAGAGCAACAGCGCTGCTGCCTAAGACGCCTAAGAGGACAAAAAACAATCCATGGCTTACGATAAACCAAAGAAATACAAAAATCAGCCCGACAATGCCAAGATAAATCATTTGTTTAAAAGTTAAGAAACCAACGATTTTTGACTCTCTTTCTAAAAATTTTGGTACTGTAAATTGCATAGTTAGCTTATTCCTTGTTTGCTATTTATTTTACAATATTATACCAAGAAGGCAACACAAAGACAAGAAAGGGTTTTGCGCAACAGGGGCAATATAAGCCGAAGGGGAGATAGTTGTTTAATAGTGCTTTTATTTTAAACCTTTAAAGGAATTAAACATCAGGATTTAGTTTGCTGTTCACGCACTATAGCTACAAGAACTTGACAAAGAAAAATTATTGTGTTAGACCTTAGGTGCTCTTTAAAAACTAAAAATAAAAAGAAAGGAGAGAAAAGATGGGAAACGAAACAAAAAACGGAACAAAGAAAGACGCAAAAAAAGGAAGAGAGGCAAAAAGGGGACTTATCTTGATAACAACTATTGTTGTTATGGAATTGATTTTATTTTTTCCAGTCCCATTAGATTTGCCGAATTTTCCGCTGGTAAGATTTATTGTGGCATTAGTAGTGTTGTCTGTCTTGGTATATTTTGTCTGGGCCCCAAACAATCTTTACTTTACAAAAATAAAAGAGGGCACAGCAAAAAACGTCTTTAAGGCGGGCGCTTTCCATAAAACTTTAATCCAATGGAAGGGAAGAACATTAAACGATGAAGGAGAAGTTGTTGAAGGAAAGGAGTGGCATCTTTTAGGGGGTTTTCGGTATTATGGTTTTTGGCCAATAAAGGGAATAGACGAGTACCAGTTTTCTTGGATAAATTTTACCCAAGAAAGCGGAGCCCAAAGACACCCCAAAGAGACTATTGACTATGTTCTACTAAAACAGGACGTTTACTGGGCGATTATAAAAAACGCGGAGGATAAAAACCTAGTGAGGCTGGATGTGGAAATAATCCTCACCATTAGGATAACGAACCCAAGGAAAGCGAGGTTTGAGATTGAAAACTGGCTGGAAGCTGTAATTAACAGGATAGGGCCGGTAGTGGTGAAAGCGATGACAAAAAAATCCTTCCATGAGCTAATCGCGGAAAAAGCATCTATCGGGGATGACATAATGGCAACAAGGGAAATGGAAAAACTAAAATTGATTTTCAGCAACGAATATGGAGTTGACTTAATGGACCTGCAAGTGGAGGACATTAATCCAACAGACGAGAAATATATGGACGCCATTTTAAAACCCTGGCTTGCGGGACAGGAAGCTATATCTCGCGTCAAAGAGACTGCTGTTCCCCTTGTTGAAATGGTAGGGATACTAGAGAAATTTATGGGCAGACAGAAAGCATTAGAGCTTGCTGGCGACCTTATTAAGATGCGGATGTCTCTTGATAAGAATGCTCGGGTTGACGTCCATGTTGACGGCGCTGAGGGGATTGAAAAGGCAGGACTGGATTTAATTGCTGCCTGGCAAAAGCTTATGATGGACAAAAAAACTCCCGCAAAAGAAAAGCCAAAAAAGCCAGCGGCAGAAATGACAGAGAAGGAAGAAGAAGAATTTCTTAGGCAGCTAGAGAGAGAGGAAGAAGAAGTAAAAAAGAACAAAGGGCAGAGATGAATCTGCCCTTCCTTTTTATAACTTTGCCTTTTTTAATCTATTGGCTCCCTGTAAATATCTTTGCCCGGCGGAGTTATGTTTTCTTTGGATTCCTCTGCCGTTTTTTCTTCTGAAGCAACTTTTTTTGTTGTTGCTAAATCAAGAATTTGCTCTTTAATGTCTTTTGCCAGCCCTTTTATTTTCTCTATGCTGGTTCCCAATTTTTCAGCTAAAATAAGCTCCATTTCTTGGATTGAAACATCGTGGATGTTTCCTTTGTCTGCTATGCCCCTTAACAGTCCGGATATAATTTCTCCATTTGTTCGTTCGCCTGATTCGTATTTATCAAGAAGCGTTTCATCATCTTCTTCTAACCCGTATTTTTTTA
>JAGGTS010000036.1 GCA_021163625.1 bacterium
AATCCGAAACCCGAAAAAATACCAAATTCCCAATGACTAAATATTTTTATTATTGGTCATTGGTCATTTTTTCGTCATTCGTCATTCGGGTTTCGTCATTTACAAACTATTTTGATTTGTAATTTGTAATTTAGAATTTGTTTAGAATTTAGGATTTAGAATTTATTTGTTTGGTTGTGCTTAGGGTAAGCACAAGCCCAACTAAAAAATATTTAATGAATAAAATGTTTGTTCAAAAACATCTATCACTTTTTTTGCTTCTTCCTTCTCAAGCTTGTAATCCGGGTCGTGAATAATATCCTGGCATACCTGATGTGCCCATAAAATCTTTTCCACATCAATATCTTCTGGCAAACCTATCTCTTTTATTTTTTCCTCAACGCTTTTATTTTTATAGCCAATTTTTGACAAAACTAAATCAAAAAACTTCTCTGCTTCAATTAAAGCAATCTTCCTGCCTTCTTCTGTTTCTGAAAAAAGCATCATTTTTATTTTTTCCCATTTCTTTTGGTATTTTGAAATGGCAATCTGGCGTTTATAGGAGCCAAAATCGCTTAATAAATCAGAATTAACAGATAAATAACTGCTTTTTTTAAGGAAATAAATAATGCAAATAATAAAAAATACGGAAATAAGAATAAAGATAATTTTTAAGGAAAGTAGTTTTTCTTGAATTTGGGGAGAAATCAAAAAATTTAGAAAATTTTCCAAATCTCTAAAAAATGAATTTGTATTGGTTATTATTATCTGTTCCATATTTTAAAAATCCGGATTGCCTTGCCTGCAATCAGACAATCTCCTTTTCCATAAATTCTGCCATCTTAAAAAGCTTGTCTTCTGAAAAAGCCTCAGAAATAATCTGCAAGCCAATAGGCAAGTTGCCAGCCATACCGCAAGGAAGAGACAAGGCAGGCATTCCGGCTAAATTAACAGGGACAGTATATATGTCGGAAAGATACATCTTTAAAGGGTCGTTTATTTTCTCCCCTATTTTAAAGGCAGTATAGGGAGATGTTGGAGTGATAATAAAATCAAATTTTTTGAAAGTTTCTTCAAATTCGTTCTTTATTAAAGTCCTTACTTTTTGAGCCTTTAAATAATACGCCTGATAATAGCCCGCAGACAAAGAATAAGTTCCAAGCATTATCCTTCTCTTCACCTCGCTGCCAAAACCTGTTTCTCTTGTTTTCAAATAAATATCAAGCAGTTCCTTGTTCTCGGGAAAATCGCTGTTTCCAGAGAATCTTTTGCCATATCTAATCCCGTCATATCTTGCAAGGTTTGCGCTTGCCTCAGAAGTAGAAATAAGATAATAAGCGGCAAGGGCATATTTGCTGTGCGGTAAAGAAATTTCTTCAATTTTAACTTTATTCCCTTCAAGCCTTTTAATCGCTTTTTCAATGGCCTGCCTTACTTGAAGGTCAATCCCCTGCCCAAAATACTCTTTTGGAACGCCTACTTTTACCTTTGAAGGGTCAAATAATCCTTCTTCCTTTCTCTGAAAAAAATCATAATCAACGCTTGTCGCATCTTTTTCGTCTTTCCCTTTAATAGTTTCAAAAACAATTTTACAATCCTCAACATTTTTAGCAATAGGGCCTATTTGGTCAAGCGAAGACGCAAAGGCTATTAAGCCAAAACGGGAAACAGAACCATAGGTCGGCTTTAATCCAACCACGCCGCAAAATGAAGCCGGCTGCCTAATTGAGCCGCCAGTGTCAGAACCAAGGGCAAAAACAGCTTCTTTTGCCGCAACAGCGGCAGCAGAGCCCCCGGAAGAACCGCCCGGCACCCGGCTTAAATCATTTGGATTTTTTGTTGTTTTAAAAGCGGAATGTTCTGTTGACGAACCCATAGCAAACTCATCAAGATTTGTTTTGCCCAAAACAACCGCCTTCTCTTTGTTTAATTTTTCTATAACCGTTGCGTCGTAAGAAGCAATATAGTTTTCAAGAATTTTTGAAGCAGCGCTACATTTAAAATCTTTTACCAAAATATTGTCTTTAACTGCGTAAGGAATGCCTTCAAGCAAGCCGATCTCTCTGCCCGAAGAGATATCTTTGTCAACGGCTTCTGCCTGCTTTAAGGCAGATTCTTGAAATAAATCTAAAAAAGCAGAAATATTATTGTCTGTTTTTTCTATCTTTTCGAGATAAGCTTTGGTTATCTCTTTGGCAGAAATTTCCTTATTCTTCAGCAAATTATGAATCTGCCTTATTGTAAAATTAAAAAAATCCATACTAAAAATTGCAAATAATAAATTTTACAGCCCCTAAAGCTAAAGGATTGCCTTTACCTTGAGCCTTCTTTCCTCTTTCTCGGGAAAAGCTTCAATCAATTTTTTATTAAGTTCAGGGTCAGAGCTGAAAACTTTGTCTCTGTCTTCCCTTAATACGTTTTTAACCGCCAAAGGATAATATGTCGGCTTAATCCCTGAAACATCAACTTCTTGGATTAGCTTAAAATAATCCAAAATTTTAGAAAGCTCTTTTTGAATTTTTGCTGTCTCTTCTTCTGAAAGACCAAGCCTTGCCAGGCTGGCTATATGTTTTGTTTCTTCTTTGCCGGGCATAGTTAGATATAAAAATTAAAATAAAATTATTTTGCTTTTGCAGGTTTTTGGGGCAACATTTGCCTAAACTTATTGCCAAACCTGCCAATTAACAAATTAAAAATCAGTCAAATGAACTGCCGTTTTCAACATCAATTAAGGCCTCCTTTAAATGGTCAAGGTTTTCAATGACAACTCCCCCTCCCCTTACTACCGCTGTTAACGGGTCTTCTATCCTATTAACCGGCATTTTTGTCTCTTGGCTTATTAAAGTGTCCAAGCCCCTAAGGAGAGACCCTCCGCCAACCAATTGGATGCCGCTTTTCATAATATCCGCAATCAAATCAGGCGGCGTTGACTCAATTACTTCTTTTGTCGCCTCAATAATCTGGCTTAAAGAAGGCTTAATCGCAAGCATTATGTCTTCTGAAGAAACTACCACTTCCTCTGGCAACCCGCTAACTAAATTCCTTCCCCTTACAGCCATTTCTTTTTCCTCTTTTGACCGGATAGCTTGGCCAATATTGATTTTTGCCTGTTCAGCAGAGCTTTCGCCGATTAAAAGCTTATAGTTTTGCTGCATATAGGCAATTATGTCTTCTGAAAAACGGTCTCCTGCAACTGTAAGTTTTTTTGACCTGACAATTCCTCCAAGCGAAATTACAGCAATATCGGTCGTTCCCCCGCCAATGTCAATTAAAAAACTTCCTTTTGCCTCTTGAATAGGAAGCCTTGCCCCGATTGCCGCGGCAATCGGCTCTTCAATTAAAAAGACATTTCTTGCTCCAGCGTTTCTCACAGCGTCTTTTACAGCTTTGCGTTCAACCTCAGTGGAGCCGCAGGGAACCCCGACAATAATATTTGGCCAAGCAAGGGAAATCGCCCTATGGCTATGGACTTTTTCAACAAAATACCTAAGCATTTGTTCGGTAATTTCAAAATCAGAGACAACGCCCCTTGTCAAAGGCCGAATCGCCTGGATATGGGCAGGCGTTCTGCCGACCATCTTTTTTGCCTCTGCGCCAACGGCAAGAATCTGGCCTGTTTTTTTATTCAAGGCAACAACAGATGGCTCACTGATAACAATCCCCTTCCCTTTAACATAAACAAAAGAGCTTGCCGTGCCAAGGTCTATTGCAATGTCTTCGCTAAAATATGAAGCAATTTTATTTAACATATTTTTTCTTTAAGAAATTAAGGGCTTCTCTTTTCTTTAATAATTTTATCCTTCCAGAACTTCTCTCCTTCAATTCAACCATTTGCTTTTCAAGCGTTTTCTCGCTGACGACCAATCGCCAAGGAATGCCAATTAAGTCTGCGTCAACAAATTTCTCTCCGGCCGCCTTGTTTTTTCTGTCATCGTAAAGGACGCTAATGCCGGCTTTTGTTAAATCAGAATATAACTTTTTGCTGTAATTTTCAATGCTTTTTGCGGCTGCCTTGTTTGAGCTTTGAAGAGGCAAAATATGGGCGTTAAAAGGGGCAATAGAATCTGGCCAAATTATGCCTTTGCTGTCATTATTCAGCTCTACGACCGCGCCAAGCAACCTGCCAAGCCCAATTCCGTAGCATCCCATTAAAACAAATTTCTTTTCTCCCTGCTTATTTGTAAATGTTAAGCCAAACGGCTCTGAAAATTTGGTTTTTAACTTAAAAATATTGCCAATTTCAACCGCCTTTTTTACCTCAAAATTTTTTGAGCCGCAATTAGGGCAAGATGGCGTTTTGCTTTTTATTTCTTTGTTCACCGCTATGCCGCATTTTTTGCAGATATAAATCGTGTCTTCTCCGGCAGGAGTCAGCGCTTGGAACTCGTGGGAATACTTTGAAAAGCTTCCTCCGGAAGCATAAGTTAAGTATAAAAACTGCTTTTTAATGCCGACTTTTTGAAAAATTTTAAAATAAGAGCGCTTTACTTTTTCATAATACCTGTCCAAATCCTCTTGCGAACTATGAAAAGAATAGAGGTCTTTCATTATAAATTCTTTCACCCTTAATATGCCCGATTTTGCGCGTTTCTCTTTTCTAAACTTTGTTTGTATCTGGTAAAGATAAAGAGGCAAATCGTTTTCTGCTTTAATGAATTTTTTTGCAAGAGGGACGATTATCTCTTCATGGGTAGGGCCAAGGGCAAACTCTTTTTCTCCTTCCTTTAATTTATATAAATCATCCATTGAGTCCCATCTTTTTGTTTCCTGCCAGAAAAGCTTTGGATGAAGGGCGGGCAAAAGCAATTCTTGGCCGCCAATGCCCTGCATCTCCTGCCTGATAATGCCCTCTATTTTTTTAAGGACCATAAACCCAAGCGGCAAAAAGCTGTAAATGCCCGATGAGAGCTTATCAATAAAGCCGGCTCTCTCTAAAAAAACGGCGTTTGCGCTCTTTTCTTCTTTTGCCGCCTCCCTGCTTGTCCTTGAAAAAAGCTTTGATTGGAACATAAGTTTTAACGATTTTTACCAAAAAAATTAAATTAAAACAGCCTTACCACATCCATTATTGTTACAACAACCATAAGAAGTATTAAAGCAATAAAAAACGCAGCTGTAACTTTTTGCTCAATCTCCTGCCTTATAGGCCTTTTTCTTATTCCTTCAATCACTAAAAACAAAAACCTGCCTCCGTCTAAAGCCGGTATTGGCAGGGCGTTAAATATCGCAAGCCAGATAGAAATAACGCTTACCAAAAATAAAAATTTATCAATGCCGTAATTTAAAAACTGGTTCATTATTTGGGCAACGCCGACCGGGCCAACAATCTCCACTCCGCTCATTTTTTCCCCTTTAAAATGCTTAACTACAAGTTCTGCAAGCGAAACCGGAATTTTTATTGTCACCCTTGCCGTAATCAGCGCCCCTTCCAAAGGAGCTTGCCACCAAGAATATTTTTCTTTGATAATCCTTGACATACCAATCCCTACAGCACCCTCGCCTTTAGGGGGAGATTTTCTTGGAACAAGAAAAATGTCATTTTCTTTGTTTCCCCTTTTTACGGTTAAAACAATTTTCTTGCCTAAATTTTGCCCGACAAATTGCTGGATATCTTTAATCTGGCTTATCTTCTGGCAGTTATGTTTGCCGCCCGAATTGTCTGCAAGCCCTATTGTTGTTACAACATCGCCTATTTTGATGCCTGCTTTCTCAGCGGGCGAAGCGGGGCTGATGTAAGTAATGACAATTTGCGGATTTTTGCCCTGCAAAACAGCGTTCTGGGGAACTTCTTTTTCTATCCCCCAAACTCCTGCAATTAAGGTAAATAAAATAAAAGATATTATCCAAAAAGAAATGACTCCGCCCAAAACTATCAAAGACCTTTGCCAAACAGGCTTTTTTGAAAAACTATTTTCGCTCTCAACTCCGCCCTCTTCGCCAACTATCTTAACAAAAGCGCCAAAAGGGATAAGGTTTAACGAATAAATTGTCTTGCCAATTTTCTTTCCGAAAATGCGCGGCGGATAGCCAATGCCAAATTCTTCAACTCCCACGCCAAATTTTTTAGCCATTAAAAAATGGCCAAGCTCGTGGAGAGCCATCAAAACAACAATTGTAAATAAAATAATCAAAATGTTTATAACCAGCATAATAACATAACTTTTAATAAAAGGTTGAGCTTAACCGGCTCTCCAACAAAATTAATTATCCTTTTATCTCTTCTTCTTTATTTTTGACAGCCTCTTCCATTTTCTCTTTGCATTCTGAAGCAGCCTTGTCTAAATCATCCCTGCCCCGATATTTGTCATCCTCCCTAATTTCACCTTCCCTAAACTTATTTTGAATTTCCTTCCAAGCCTTATCCCTTATTCTTCTTATTTCTTGGAAAAACTCTTCCTTTTTTTTCGCCAAAACGGCAATCAGGTTTTTTCTTGTTTCCTCTGAAAGCGGCGGAGCCGAAAGGTAAATATTGTTTGATTCAGTCCTCACCCCAAAGCCAAGGTTCTCTTCCTCAATAGCCTTAACAGTAGAATCAAGATAGCTTTTATCCCAAAGCTGGATTTCTATCTCCCGGTTGGAAACAACAGAAACAGCCCCAAGCTGCTTTATAGGCATTATCGAGCCAAAGCAGTCAACTTTTATGTCCTCAACGAAAGCAGCTGAAACTCTCCCCGACCTTATTTTGGAAACTTCCTCTTTAAAGCTTGCCAAAGCTTGGTTTAATTCTTCTTTTGCGTTAGCAACAATTTCTTTATATGTGTTTTCCATAGGCAATTTAATTTAATTTAATTTAATTTAATTTATTTTATTTTATTTATTTATTATTTTGGGCAACCTTTATTTTCACCTTTACTTTTTTATATTTCAAGCATTAAATTTTCAAGGGCAAGCCTTTTATTAACATTAAAAACGGAAATCAAAAATTTTATTTTTTCAATAAATTCAACTGCCTGGCTTATTTTCTCAAAAGAAAATTTTTCAATAACCTCCTCTTTAAAGCTGACCAAAGGATAATTGCTGTAAACTTTTAGCTTTTTTTGCATCAAATCCCTCAAGCAAAGAGTAAGGGCGTCTAAAAATTCATTAATGCTTTCAGCGTCTTTGTTTTTATCCAAAAAAGATTTCACAAAGGAAAATTTTTCAAAAATGCCGCTGCCAATTATTTTTCCAATTTCAGCAAACATTGCTTTTTCTCTCAACAGGTACTGGCTGTCAGCAAGCGCCTTGATTGCAATGCCGGGCCTTCCCCTTGCCACAAAAAGAGCGCTGGCAATTTCTTCTGCTTTATATTTATTATACGCGGCTTTAAAGCTTTTCTCCATTTCATTGTAGGGCAAAGGGTAAAATTTTAGAACTTCGCACCTTGAACGAATTGTTTCAAGAAGCATAAACGGCTTTGAAGTGATAAGAATAAAAACGGTATTTTTTGCCGGCTCCTCCAATGTTTTCAAAAGCGCGCCCTGCGCCTGGCTGTTTAAAAGATGGGCATTGTCTATAACCACTCCCCTATATTCGGCCATTTGCCTGCCAAGGCTCAATGCCGCCTGCGCTTCCCTTATTTTTGAAATTTGTATCACCCTGTTTTCCGGCTTTATAAAAAGCAAGTCGGGATGCCTGCCTTCTTCAATCAGCTTGCAGTTCTGGCACAGGTTGCAGGGCTTATCTTTTAAGCTTTCCCCTTCTGCCCGGCAGTTTAAGATTTTTAAAAATTCAAAAGCGGCTTTTTTCTTGCCAAGAGAATCTTCGCCGGCAAAAAGCAATGCCTGGCTAATTCTTCTGTTTTCAATTGACTTTCTTAAAAACTCTAACTGTTTTTTATGGCCAATTAACATTTTTGCCTTTTTGCCAGCCAAGGCCGGCCTGCTAATAAAGCTAAATTAAATCTGCTTTTGCTTATTTTTTGCTCATCACGCTCCTTTTGTAATCGTCTAAGTTTTCAACAACAACGCCTGTGCCTTTCACTACGCAGTAAAGGGCTTCTTGGGCAACAAAGCAAGGCACGCCTGTTTCTTTGGCAATTAAAACATTTAAGTCGCGCAACAGCCCGCCTCCGCCTGAAAGAATCATCCCCTTATCCATAATGTCCGCTGAAAGCTCAGGCGGCGTTTCCCGCAAAACGTATTTTACCGCGCTTATTATCTCTTTTAAAACCGGCTCAAGCGCTTGGGCAATCTCGTTTGAAGAAACTCTGATATTTTTCGGCAAGCCAAGGGTAAGCTCCCTTCCCCTTATTTCATAAAAATCTTCTTTCCTTTTTGTTGTCGCCCTGCCGATTTTTATTTTAATCCTTTCGGCTGTCTGGGTGCCTATGGCTAAATTATGCTTTTTCTTTATGAACTCGGCGATTTTCTCGTCCATTTTGTCGCCGGCAACCCTTATTGAATGGGAAGTAACAATGCCTCCAAGCGAAATGACGGCAATGCCCGATGTCCCGCCGCCAATGTCAATAATCATTGCCCCTTCCGAAGAATTAATCGGAATCCCGGCGCCTATGGCGGCAAGTATCTGCTCTTTTACAAGGTAGACAGATTTTGCCCCGGCGCTGGTTGCCGCTTCAATAACCGCCCTCCGCTCGGTTGAGGTAATGCCGCCGGGCACAGAAACCACCAATTCAGGCTTCAAAAAAGAAAATTTTCCCTGGGCTTTTTCTATAAAATACCTAATCATTGCTTTCGTTACTCGCCAGTCAGCAATCACTCCGTCTTTAAGCGGCCGATAAACCTTTATTGTGTCAGGCGTCCTGCCAATCATTGATTTTGCCTGAGCGCCGACAGCCAAAATTTTGTTCTCAACTTTTGAGACAGCAACAACCGAGGGTTCATTTAAAATTATTCCTTTTTTGGGCACAAAGACCAAAGAATTGCAAGTTCCAAGGTCTATGGCAATTTTATTTGCAAACATATCAAATATTAAAACAAAATAAAATTTCAATTTGCATTTGCCGGCTGCCCGGCTGGCGCAGCCCATTGGCAGCGCGCCCTAACCAATGCAATAAAAGCGCTCAAACCTTAACTCTTTTTATGTCAGCCCCCAATTTTTGGAGCCTTTCTTCCATCTTTTCGTATCCCCTGTCTATTTGTTCAATGTTTTCTATCACTGTTTTGCCTTGGGCAACCAAAGCGGCAATAACCAAGCTTGCGCCCGCCCTTATGTCCCAAGACTTTATAGAGCTCCCCATTAAAGGGGTCGGCCCGAAAACAAAAGCGCGATGCGGGTCAACAATTTCAATGTCAGCCCCCATTCTCCTTAATTCCTGGGTATAGCTTAACCTGTTTTCATATAAAGGGTCGTGTATCAAACTTTTGCCTTTTGCCTGGGTTAAAAGAGGGACAACCAAAGGCAAAAGGTCTGTTGGAAATCCGGGATAAGGCAATGCCTGAATTTTTACCGCCTTGAAATCTCCATTGCCGTAAACTTCAATTTCCTGCTCCCTTTTTTCAAAAACAACTCCTGCTTCTTTTATTTTCTCCAAAAAAAGGCCAAGCTGGCTTGGGATAACATTTTTTACCAAAAGCTTTTTTGAGGCAAGGGCGCCTGTAATAATAAAAGTGCCAGCGTCAATAATATCCGGAATTATTTTATGCTCCCCTCCCCTTAGCTTGTCTACTCCTTCAATTGTCAAAGTGTGGGTGCCAATGCCTTTGATTTTCGCCCCAATTTTATTCAGAAAAACTGCCAAGTCGCTCACATGCGGCTCTTGGGCGGCTGTTTTTATTATTGTTTTCCCTTTTGCCAGAGAAGCGGCCATCATTAAATTTTCAGTTGCCGTAACGCTGAATTCAGGCAAAATAATTTCCCTGCCAAAAAGAGTTTCCCTTTTAAAATAATAAAAATCATTGCTTTCTTCAATCTGGACGCCCATTTTTTTGAAAGCTTCCAAATGGGTGACAATAGGGCGAAGGCCTATCCTGTCGCCGCCCGGCTTTGCTATTTTAAATTCTTTAAAGCGCGGCAAAAGAGCTCCTATTAAAAGAACTGATACCCTTGATTTTGCCGCTTTTTCAAAATCAATTTTTTCCGGGTTAATTTCTTTGCCTGCTTTTACTTTAATTTTCTTTTTGCCAATCCATTCTATTTCAACGCCAATCCCTTTTAAAATAGAAATAAGGTTTATAATGTCTGAAATTAAAGGAATGTTGTCTAAAATAATTTCTTCTTCTGAAAGCAGGCAGGCGGCAATGATAGGTCCGGCAGCGTTTTTTGAGCCTTCTATTTCAACCTCTCCGCTTAATTCTTTTTTGCCTTTTATAACAAAAATTTCAGCCATATCTTTTTCATCTTAACTTAATTTTAAAAATTTTACAAGCGCAACAAATTATAAATCAAAATAGTTTGTAAATGACAAAACCCGAATGACGAATGACGAAAAAATGACCAATGAACAATAATAAAAACAATAGAATATTCGATTTAGAGGAAAGAACAGCTAAATTTGGAGAAGAGATTATTAAATTTGCCCAAAAAATCCCTAAAAGTACTATTACCATCCCTCTTATCAGTCAATTAGTAAGAGCTGGTACAAGTGTCGGTGCAAATTATATGGAGGCAGATGATGCTGAGTCTAAAAAAGATTTTGTTCATAAAATCGGCATCTGTAAAAAAGAGTCACGAGAGACTAAACATTGGTTGAGGATGATAGTGGTATCTGTCCCACAATTAAAAGAAGAAGCAAGAAAATTATGGAAGGAAGCCCAAGAGTTAAATCTTATTTTCGCTTCTATTACTAAAAAAAAGAGAAACTAAAATTTAGTCATTGGGAATTTGGTATTTTTTCGGGTTTCGGATTTAGGAATTCGGGTTTTTCCCAGCGACCCAATCTCTGAAAAATAAGTTGCTCAGGATGTGTGTTTGCCTTGACAAAAATTTTTGCTTATATAAAATAAAATAAAGATAAAAAATTTCTATGCCAAAAAAACTGAAAATTATTTCAAAAGCCTTGGTAATAATTTTAATTTTAACTCCTCTTGTTTTTGTTTCAGCTTTGTATTATTTTGGCAAAGC
>JAGGTS010000013.1 GCA_021163625.1 bacterium
AAGATATGCTCAAGGAACAAAAAGTAGATATTTACATCCCTAAATTTAAATTTGAAACAAAATATTTCATGGCTAATACTCTAAAGAAAATGGGAATGCCAACCGCTTTTGGCCCTGGCGCTGATTTCTCAGGCATAAACGGAAAAGGTGGCATTTGGATTAGTCAAGTAATTCATCAAGCATTTGTTGATGTGAACGAAGAGGGAACAGAAGCGGCGGCTGCAACTGCAGTAATAGTAGAGAAAGGAATGGTCCGGACAACCCCTGTGTTTCGAGCGGACCATCCATTTATGTTCTTGATCCAGGAAAGAAAGAGTGGAAATATCTTATTTATGGGTAAAGTTGCTAATCCTGCAGCTTAATTTTCGAATAAAAAATTTTTGAATATGGAGGACAGGCGAGGGCTTTGCCCCGCCTGCCAACTCCTTATCTTTTTAAATTTTTTCTCTTTGATTTGTGAATTAAATTTGGTGAAATAATGGTGAAAGTTTGAAGCGATTTTTTATCCAGAGTTATTTCTTTGGATTAGAAATGTATAGTTCTGAAGGTTTAGCGAAAGAAATTGAAAAAAGAAGAAAAGCGAAAAAAACTATCCCTTTGAAATCTCTTCTTAAAAAATATCAGATTTAAATTTGTGTTTATTTTTAAGTTTAAAGTAAAAGCGGCAAAATTTGTATCCTTCTAATACAAATTGTTTTATTTTTGTTAAAATCATGTTAAAATATAAATAAGGTCGAGTCGTAAAAATTTTTTATACTAAATCATATAAAATTAGAAAGGACTAAAACATGGCAAATCAACAACTTGTTAATTACATTAAGACCAACTTACAAAAAGGAGTTCCTATAGAACAAATAAAACAGAGTCTTATTGCTTTAGGATACTCTGAATCTGATATCAATGAAGCAGTCAGTTTAGTTCAAGAAGCAAAACCAATCAAAAAGCCATCAAAAAAACTTTGGATAATTCTCGCTGTGATTGGCGTAATTGTCCTTGTTGGTATTTTGTCATTTTTTTTGGTAGGTGAGAAACTTATTCCAACAACAGAAAAAGAATTATCTCCAGAGAAAGAATTGTCTCCCCAAAAGTTACCTGCAATAAAAGCTCAGATGGTCAAATTTAATTTACCATCGGAGAGCCCACTAAATAATGAAGACCTTAAACTTTCTTCCTTTTATCAAACAATTGACGTAAGGATTGGAGATATAAAATCCCGAAAAGAATTTCCTATTGAGATTACTGATAGTAATGGTGGACAAATATTAATGCTTTCAAAAGAATTAGAATCTGGAAAATTGAAATATAATCTTCCGATCTATATTGAATGCACTGATGGGGTTTATACAATTGATGTAATGTCAATTGCCAAAGGCTTGGTTTGGACGAATCCCATAATGATGTTTCAAGATAAATCATTAAAACCATTTTTAATGAACAAAATCTTTAAAGATAATATATTCACAAAGACAATCTATAATGAGCTAAGATACCTAATTGAAACAAAACCAGAAGAGATAGGGGGAGATTTCCAAGGTGAGCGTGGCGACCGTTTAATAAAACTCATTACAGGAGTAATCGAAGATAATTTGAGAGAAAAGGTTAGTGAAACGAAGGTACCTGATGATTATTATGACTGCGGTAATTCTAAAAGCTGTTTATCAGACCGAGCCAAAAATTGCGAATTAACCAAAGGAAAAACTTCTGATCATGGCATAGTTATAGAACACCTAATTAAAGGAGAAGAAGATGGAAAATGCCTTTATCATGCAAAAATATTAGAAAGCAACTCTGGTCTCGTCGGATTAGATATAGAATGCAAACTTTCTAAAGAAATTTTGTCTAAATCTTTCACCCAGGGTTTAGACGAAGAAATTCTTTTATCTAGTTGTTCTGGTTCTTATGTTGATTTCATAAATGACTACATAAAGAAGAATCAGTGATGAAATCTCAAACACAAAGCATTCATAAAACAAAAAATATTTTCTGGAAAGATAAATACTATTTTCCCCAACTGGTGGATATATTATTTTCTAATCTTTTCCTGCTTTTTGCAAGCATTTTATTGTTTTTATTTTTTGTTAAAAGAGGATTCGTAGTTATTGGTTCTTTATTCGAAGGGATTATCTCAGGCTCTCTAAATTCACTTTCTATAGTGTTAGAACTGCTGTTGGCAGTTTTTCTTTCCATCATTTTATTATTCGTTTTTTGGTCCTTCTTAGTAGTAGTACGGACAATAAGTTATTTTTTATTATCTAAATCCCTTGCAATCTACAAAGACGGTCTTTTTTTAGGAAGAGATAAAATTATTTTTCCAGATAAATTAGATAGATTTTTGTTCATGAGTTCTGAAAATTTTTTCCTAAGAAAGACTCCATTTTTTAGGGCGATACTTGATTATCCGTTTTTTAAAATAAAAAATAAAAATTCAATTTATCTGGGATTTGATAAAATAGCCCAAATATCAATTACAAAAGAGTTGGTTTTTAGATCAATCTCATCACTAGGATGGTGGTTGCCAAAAGACGAGGCCTATTATCTGAAAGTTATTACCAATGACGGCAATATTTATGAAAAAGAAATAAAAGATATTTGTGATTTCGTAAAAAATGATTGTCTAAATTTTCTGTCATCTAAAATTCAGTCATCAATCGAGGCTCCTTCAGAAATTAAAAATACTAAATTGCTAAAATTCGAAAACTTAACAAGTTTAATAGCTGCCATAATTACGTTGATTTTATTAATATTTTTTGTCTTAGTTTATATCAAAATTTATGGCGGTATAGATGTTATTCCATTCATCAGATAATTCATTGACACCACTACCTAAAAGCGAGGCTCGTCTTTGGCGAGCCGTGAACCAAAAATAGGGCCAGAGCCCTATTTTTTCTGCAAAAGATGGAATACATTGGTAACACTCCTAAATTTGATATAATGCATAAGATGAGATACATAGGTAATACCCCTAAAATGCCAAACCTGGTAAAATGGGGGATGAAAAAGGTTCGAATTAATCCCTATTAACCCCTAAAAAGGCAAATCCGGAACTCTTTAGGGAACCG
>JAGGTS010000030.1 GCA_021163625.1 bacterium
AAATTCTCTTATCATCCTTTACTCCTTTGCCCATAGATTTTTCCCCTTTAACCGGCCGGGCCAGCCGAGGGGACTGTGTTTAATTTTAAAGGAACCGATGTAATTATATACTAAAAAATAGAATTTGTCAAGACTAAATAGAACTCGGTCGGGCACATAGGACACACCTCAAAGAAATTCTCTGCTTAAATAAAAAGAAATAGGGTTAAAGATAGTAAACCGGAACAAAGTAAATTTTGGTATTTTTAATTTTTTTAATGCCATAAAATCCTTGGCTAAGAATATATCCTTTTTTAGGAGAAAATTTTTCAATAAAACTATAAAAACTTTTACCTATTGAGGGTGAAAAAGAATATTTTACCTCAATGGGAATTATTTCTCCATTTTTTTGAAGAATAAAATCTATTTCTGCTTTGCTTTTTGTTCGCCAATAATTTAGCTTCACTCCCTCTTGTCTTTTTAAAGAAGAAAAAACAAAATTTTCTACTAATTTTCCTAAATCATCTCTTTTTTCAAGTTTTCTAAAGTCAAGTAAAAGATAATTTCTAAAACCATTGTCTAAAAAATATACTTTTGGAGTTTTTACAAGTTCAGTCCTTGGATTTTTATAAAAGGGTTTTAATGAATCAACAATAAAAGTATTTTTTAAAATTTCTAAATGTTTTAAAACATCTTGATATTTTAGATTAGAGATATTAGAAAGTTCTTGGTAATTTAAAAGATTTCCGATTTGAGTAGAAAGAAATTCACAAATTTTTGTTAATTCCTCTTTAGTTTTTAAATCTAAAAGTCCTTTGATATCCTTTAAAAGATAATTTTCTAAAATACTCTCCAAAATTTTGATTTTTTCTTTTTCAGCTTTTGCCAAAGCAACTGCTGGATAGCCACCAAAAACAAGATATTCCTCAAAATACTTTCTTAATCGGGAATTTAATTCTTCTCCAAAAAAATCTTTAAAATTTATTTTTTGGGAAAAAATGTCTTTAAACCGACTCTCTAAAAGATTGAATAAAGTTTTATTTTTAAAAGATAAAAACTCTCTAAAGGAAAAAGGGAATAAATAAAATTTTATCATTCTTCCAACTAAATACTTTCCTGTTTCAAAAGTTAATTCCAATGAAGAAGATCCGGAAATAATAAACTTTGTCTTGGTAGTATCAAAAAGATATTTAAGTTTTTTCCCACCCTCTTTGGCATAATGGAACTCATCAATAATTAGAATTTCATAATCTTTATAATATTCTTTAAAATCTTCAATGCTTTCAAACAAAGATAGATCCTTCCCTCTTTCAAAAGTTAAAAATTCAATTTTTTTTGTTTTCTTAAGTTCTGAAAATAAATACCTTAAAAAGGTGGTTTTACCTACTTGCCTAGCTCCAACAATGGCTAAAATTTCCTTTCTTTTTAAAAACGGTTTAATTGTTTTTTCCAATTCTCGATGAACATACATAATTTTAGCAGGGATAAAATTACTTTATTTTAAATTTTAGCAGGGATAAATATTTTGTCAATAATTTTGTCAATAATCTGTATTAGAAAGATGCATTGGAAAGACTTTAAGGTGTTTTTTTGGTATTGGATATTGGATAAAAGATACTTTGGTATTTTTAGCTAAAACCCACCATTTTTGATAATTATATTAAATTTTGGAGTGTTACCAATGTTTTTCGAATTCAACAAGCCGACAGAAAAGCGTTTCCTGTTAGGCTTTAAGCCTAATAAGCTTTTCTACAATAATGCCATCAATAATAGAGAATAAAATCATATAAAAACTGATAATAATTGTAAAAGGCAATCCAAAATAATAAATCATCATCGGCAAAAGGGCAATTTTAACAGCCCGGTTATAAAGAAAGGCGACAATAAAAGAGTCCCTCATTCCTTTTCTTCTAAGATTCTCCAGCATAGGGTACCAAACATAAACAGGACCCGAAGACAAAATGCCCCCTATAATTGAAATAATCCAACCCTTAAACCCGGCATCTTTGCCCAAAAACCTAATTACTTTTTTAACATCCAAGAAAAGATTTATTAGAAACATAAAAATAAAAACCAGAATAAAAACAGGAATTATGTGGTAAAGAAGACCGGCTAATCCAAAAACTGCTTTTTTAAATAAATTGAAATTAAAAATCAATAAAAACAAGTATAGAAAAATAATGGATATAAAAAATATCCATGCTCCATAATTTTTATTCTCTTTTCTCTCCTTATTATTATTTTTAGTCTCAAGTCTCATAAAAACGATAAGGTAAAAACAGTTAAAACAGCGACAACTAATGCTGTCAGGAAACAAATAATATTTCTTGTAATTGCAAACTTTTTTCCAAAAATAAGGGATTCTGCAGGTAACTGGATTATTCCAACAGTAACCCAAGTTAAAATAAAAGCAGCAACGGCGACCAAGCTAATGCCTTGTTTTAAAAACTCGCCTCCAATGATGTAGCTTGTTATTGGATTCCCGGTTGCTATGCTTCCAAAAAACGCGCCTGCCAAGGAATCTATAACTGTATTGCCTGTAAAAAACTTTTGATAAAGGTTTTTGGGAACAACAGATATGAACAAACCAATAAGCATAACCACTCCCCCAAGAATAGGTAAAATTTGCTTAAAGCTGTTAACGGTCTTTAAGAAAGATTTTTTAAAATCCATTTTAACCATAAATTATCCTCTAAGATTTTTTAATTCTTATTGCCTTTCCCTCAACCAATGCCTCGCTTATTTTTTTGTAAGCTGAAGATAATATCCTCTGAAAAGTGCTTTGGGAAGTCTTCATTTGCCTGGCGCATTCATTTTGGTCTAATCCTTCTATATTTTTTAATCTCAAACTCTCCAACTCCTCAACCGTTAAATCAATGGTTTTTAAAAACCTCATTGGTATTCCCTGAGGCTTAAAATAAGTTACATTAGGGTCAAACCTAATTCTCCTGTAAAGCCTTGGTCTTGGCATAAAATCAAAATTAAAAGCAAAAATAAAGAGAGCCAATAGGCTTAGCTCTCTTTACCTTACTTTTCTTTTTCTAATTCGGCTAAACGCTTTTTTATATCTTTTAACTCTTGCTCTAAATTTTTGGCATCCTCTTTCAGCGCCTCTTCTTCCTCTTCCTTACTGTATCCATAGCGGCCATAACCATATCCAGCCCCATAATAAGGGCGGCCGTAGTAAAAGCCTCTCCATCCTCGCCCATATCCATAACCTCGTCCATATCCTCTGCGCCAAGCTAATCCAGCGCCACATGGGCCTCTTCCCCATCCAGTGCCCGGGCCAAGTCCCGCTGGACCGGTTCCATCAAAATTTGGCATAGTTTTATCTATTTTAATTAACAGTCTAATAACCGACCTTTATGCTTATATCCTTAATATAGAAGAGTCTATAAAGGCAAAGCATATTATAACTTTATCTATCATCTATTCTATTATCTATTATGAATATATACCTATAACTATTGATTGTCAAGAGCCTTGTCAATCGTTCCGTCTGGCAGCATATTGTCCGGATGGGAAATGCCTTTTTCTTCCATTTCATACCTTTTGCAATTCTTCCCTCCCCTAAAACAATACTCCTCAATCCAGAACTTGCCTATTTTTCCCTCTTCGTAGAATCTTTTCATCGGGCAGACATTATACCATTTGCATATATTTTTTGCCATAAAGACATTTAATATTACCAATTAATATATTATACACTAATATCATATAACCAATTCTTGACGAGAAAATAAAATTAAATCAATCAAATCATAAAATATCCTTACATTTTTAATAATGCAAGGATATTTATATTAAATATATGTTTTAGCTCCGGGAAACATCCAACAGGCAAAATTATGTGAACAAAAATTCAAAGATTAAAAAGCAAGAAAAGACCACCATGGTTTTTTTATTTTTAATACCTCGCCTCCTTCTTTGGTTGCGTCAACATCAATTTGCCTAGAGACCTTCACCGGGAAAATCCATAGAACTTTTTTTGGCTGGATATCTTTAATTCTATAAACCAATTTTTCATTTTCTTTGATAAGCTCGACATTGGATTGATAATCTGCCTTTGCTTTTTTAACTGCCTGGTCAGGAGTAACTTTAAGCTCTTTATCCCCAAGCAAAACCTTACCATTGTCAATTTTTATCGACGCAAGGACTTTTGCTTTTATTGATTTACCGATTGTAACAACATCTTTATTCACCGAAATCTCATTTTCCTGGCCATTTATAGGGATATCAACGCTTTTTTCCTCCGAAGTTTCAACAGTTATTTTGTCCGTCTGAATTTTCCCGGGCGTGACAACAATTTTCTGAACCAGTGGCTTAATGTCAAAGTATCTTATCTTTTTCTTTGTTCTAATAAGTTCTTTTACCATGCTGTTAACATCGTTTCTTAAGTTTTCCAGCGCCCCTATTTCCTGTTTAACATCTGGCTTTTCAGACATCACCTCACTTAATTTCTCCTTATAATAAGAAATAATATCCCCTTCTTGGTCTGGGACAACCGGTTTTATTATTATAGGCGACGTTGTACTAATATGTCTTGGCGGATTAACGCACATCAGATGGGCTTTCTCCATTTCGCGGTTTAAACCTTCTATAATTTTAGCAACCTCTTCTTTTGAGTCATATCCCTTCGCTTCCAGTTCATCTGCTTTTAGGCTAATAAGATTTTTATAATAATTAAGTTTTCCTTGCATTTCTTTCTCTAATTGGCAGAAGTTTTTTGCAACTAAACTCGGCCCGCTCCCGCTTCCAGACTGAGACTGGACAGGCAAAGGTTTTATAGGCTTTATTGGAAAAGTTTCATTTCCTTTTTGGGAAAAATCTTTTTTTGACTCTATTTCATTTTTGCATTTTTCTTGTCTTTCATATATTCTTTCCCTCATTAACTTGATTTTGCCAGACAACTCTTCTACCAACTCTTCGTTGCCCTCTTTTTTCGCTTTTTCTATCTCAGAAATTAGATTTTCCATTTCCTCTAATAAATCTTTGTCTACAGCGCAGTTTGCTACAATTTGGCTGACTGCGCCTATGCCTGACGGAATAGAAACAGGCTCTGCAATTTTTAACTTTTCAACTTGGATTTCTGTAGCAGAATCACCTGTATTTGACTCAGCGCTTTTTTGATAAACGGGTTTTATCGGCTGAATAGAAACGCTTGTAGCTTCCATACCGGCATTAGCAGTATCCATTGCCTCAGACGCTTGGACTGAAAGCAAAAAAACGCACCTATCAGCTCGGGAATTTAAAATTTCGTCTGGAGCTTGGGTAAAAACCAGTATTGTTAAAAAAGACAAAAAAATAATTACAGGCAAAACAATGGATATTTTTTTAATTTTCATAATTCTTTATTGTCTTAATTTTCATATTTTTATTTTCGACTTTTGTTTGTAGTCCTAATTAAATTTTTTCCTCTTGAAACTTTTCCTCTTGGGTATTATCTAATTTTCTAATAATTTTTACTAATTCGGCAAAATGTTCTTTTTCTTCGTCCCTAATATGGCCCAGAATTTTTTTGACTTCTTCGCTATCACTCTCGTCAATGTGGTCTTGGTACTGGTTAATAGCTTCTAATTCGCCGATTAAGTCTTCCCTTAACATTTTTAAGTTTTTTTCATTCATATTTATATTTTTTTTATTTTTAAAATAATCTCTACGACCTTTTCCTGTATTTTTATTTATTAATAAAATAAAAAACTTTTTTTAATTATAGCTTATATTTTAGATTATTCCAACTCGGAAAATAAAATAGAATAATTACTTTTGGATAAGAAAATAGTAATTGCATTTATCGCTCCACAATCCTTTCCTCTCCTGCTTTGCCCGGCTTTCTAAAGAGTGAAAATATTCCATAAATTGGAATGGCTGGTAAATATATTCAAAAGCATATCCGTTTTTTACCAAATCAGCATTTATAAAATCGCCGTTTGGCAGAAAAACATACCTTAACAAACGGTTATACTTCCCCTTGTCAGGCGCTTTGGGGTCGGGCAGAAGATAAACTTTTTTTCCTGATAAAAGTTTTTCCATTTCTTGTTTTGCTTCTGGCCCAAAACATTCCTCTTTTCTATATTTATCATTTATCTCCGGCGCGTTTACTCCTAAAAGCCTCACTAACTTCTTCTCTCCATTAAAATTGACCCAAATAGTGTCGCCATCAACAACTTCGGCAACAGGATAAAGGCCGCCAACTTTTTGGCTGTTTTGCTTTTGGAAATAGAAAGGGAAATAAACTCCAAGCGTCCAGCCAATCACTCCTGAAACAATAACAGCTGCTAAAAATAAAAACGCTTTACTTAATTTTAATTTGGCTTGGGTCATTTATAATAATTTCCGGCCGACCTTGATAAGTTTTAATCAAGCCGCTTATTTCAACATCTTTGCCTTCGTATTCATAAGGCTTAAAAAACTTTGCCTTATCCTGAAAAATCACGGCTGAAAAAGGGCAAGTTTTATAATCTTTGCAAAAATCCAAAAAAATATTTCCCTTTTTGGAAACATAAACATGGTCCACCCTGCCCTTTACTCGGCATTTTTTGCCAACATAATCGGGGGCTCTGTTATACTCTATCTCGCATAACTGGGCAGAGGCAGAAACAGGATTATCTCCTAAAATACTATTTGCTTTGAATTGGGCAGGCGTTTTAGGTTGAACAGGCGTTTTTGCTGAACTAAAATAATATCCTGCCACGCCGCTAATTAAGCAGGCAACAATCACGCCTACTAACACTTTCCTGTTTTTTAATAAAACAAACATTTAAAACATTTTTAATCAGTTAAGCTTGAATATAGGTTTAGTTTTTAATGCCTTTAAAGCAAGCTCCAATCTAAACTTGCTGGAAGTATAAAGGGTAAAAACGGTATTCCCTTTGCTTACGTCCTCCCCTACTTTTTTATTTAAATAAATGCCTGCACCCTTAATAAAGGGAGAGCCTAAAATGCGGCAAATATCTGCTAAATGACGATTGTTTATTTCCTTTACTCGCCCCTTTTTTGGCCAAGTGAATTTAAATGAAACAGGAGATAATGAAATTTTATCCGAAGTTATTTCTGGATTTCCGCCCTGCGCCTTAACAATTTCTTTAAACTTTTTAAGGGCTTGGCCTGAGACAAGTTTTTCTTTGGCCAGAGCTATGCCTTTTCCTTTCTTTGCCTTTCCTGTAAGCTCTAAAATAATGCCTGCAAGCTCAAGGGCCCTTTTCTCAAGGTCTAATGGCCTGTCGTCTTGCTGCTCCAATACTTTTAAATCATCTTTTATTTGCAAGGCAGGCCCTATGCCTCTGCCAATCGGCTGAGATGCGGCATTAATGGAAACTATTGTTTTTATTCTAAACTGCCTGGCAATCTCCAAAAACATATTTTCAAGCTCCTTTGCCTGTCGGAGTGTTTTCACTTTCGCTGTCTTTTGAACCGGGACATCTATCACTAAATGCTTTATCCCCATTGCTATCTTCTTTGCCATTATGCTCGAAACAGCCTTTGATGGAGATTCTATAGAAAGCTGGGAGGCAACTTCAATAATCCTGTCATCAGAAGGGACAACATCTCCTGCCCCCCAAACAATGCAAGATCCGGTTTTTTTGACTATCTTCTTTAATTTTTCCAGCGTAAACTCCACCGGCGCTATTGTCTCAAAAGTATCTGCTGTTCCAGAAGCCGAAGTAATAGCCCGTGAGCAAGTTTTTGGAATGCAAATCCCGCAGCTGGCAATAATAGGCACTAAAATCGGCGTGGTTTCGTTTCCGCAGAGGCCACCAATAGAATGCTTGTCAGCGACAATCCCGGGAAAACGCATAGTCTTGCCCGTTTCTGCCATTGCTTTTACCAGATAGAAAAGCTCTTTGTTTGACGATTCCCTGAAAAAAGAGGAGGCTATAAAAAAAGCAACAGAAATATCGTTAAGCCGCCTAGAGGCTATGTCTTTTATAATCGAATAGGTTTCTTTATAGGATAAATGTTTTCCTAAAAGTTTTTTTTGAATTGCGGCCAAAGAAGTAGGCTTTGTAATAATGAAAAATTGCAAAAGCTCATTGTCTCCTATATCAAACCTTTTTGCCAGGTCTTTAAATATCCCAACTTGGCCTTGATTCACTAAAGAATCTGTCTCATCAACATGAACATTAATGCCTTGGCCCTTTAAGCGCAATAATAAATTTTGCCCTGTTTTTATGCCAATTCTTTTGCAGTCGTCTCTATTAATAACCACAATCCAAGACACCCTTGCTTCTATATCAATTACTTTTGTTCTAAGAAAAAAGTCTACTTTTTTCATATCTCTTTTTAATTTTAATTAAATTAAATAATAGCCGCCTAAACGGCTAAACTAAAAACTAATTTTTCCAATAGCTTAAAGCTGATTTTAATTCTTGGTGGTTTTTTGCAAATTTATTTAAAGGAATACGCTTCAATGAAGCTTTGGCTGCCTGGCAAACAGCAATTGCTCCCGCCTCCGAGCCTTGGGGATGGCCGTGTATCCCGCCGCCAAAATTAATTATCAAATCCCTGCCTAAAATATCAATAAGTTTCGGCAACAAAGCTGGGTGCAGCCCTCCTGAAGCAATAGGCATTACGGGCTTAAGATTCGCCCACTTTTTCCTGAGAAAATTGTCAATACTTAAAACCTCTTCTCTCGTTCCTTCCATTTTGCCTACAACCGTCCCTGTATGAAGCTGGTCAATGCCAGCAAGGCGAGCCAGCTTTGCCACCACCAGCATTGTTAAACCATGCTTTTTATTTCTTGTAAAAGCAGAATGGCCTGCTCTATGTCCATGGATAATTAAACCAAAATTTTGATCTCTTAAATACTGCAAAGCGCTCCATCCGCAAGAAACAATATCAACCATTATGCATTTTCCCCCTTCCTTTTTAACAAACTTTGCTCTCTCCAACATTATATCGAGGGGGCCTGTAACATTAAAGGCATAAACTTTCTTTTTTCCTGTTTCTTTCTCCGCTTTCTTTTTTAATTTAAGAACTTCCTTTACGCGCTCTGTGAATTTATCAAAGGGCAAATCCGTCAAATTTTCATCGTCTTTTATTATATCAATGCCGTTCTTAAAAACCTTATAGGCAAGCAAGGCCTGCTCTGCTGCTGACAAACCAACCTTTGGCTTTATGATAGAACCGAGAATAGGCTTATTGTAAATGCCAAAAATTTTTCTAATGCCATCAATTCCAAATCCCGGGCCAGAAAATTTATTAATATAAACATCGGGAAATTTTATATCTTCCAGCCTTAAATTTTTAATATCTTTCATTGAAAAAATATTTCCGGCGATACTTGATAACAATTGGGGTATGCTGCGCGGTTCAAATAAGACTAACGGATAAGCAATTTTAACTCTTTTTGTTTTTTTGGAAACAAAAAATATTTTTGCCGATAGCCTATTAAAAGTTCGCTTATTTAAGGTTGACAGCTTTGTCCAAGTGCCAATAGAAGATTCTGCAGCAATTTTTTCTGCCGCTCTCTCCAAAGATAACCCAAAAGATGGTTCAACTCTATATTCAACTATAATATCATTTTTCTTTGGTTTATAGCTGCGATTTAGATAACTAAAAGCCATATTCTTTATTTTTATTTTTATTTTCCAATATCCATGGATAAATCTCTTTCACTTTCGCCTTTGCCAGACTTGGTTCAATAATCCCTGCCTCGCAAACTAAACCGCTAATAAATTTTTTCGGGATAATATCAAAAGCAAAATTTATTATTCTTAATTCATTCGGAGCGCCTTTCCAAACCTCTTTTGCAGGCCTTTTTTCTATTTCAACCCAAGAAGAATCTGCAAACTTTAAAAGGGATGTAATAATATATAAAGGAACTTTTTCAGAAAAGGCAGCCATACCAATACCAAAACTGCCAATTTTATTTATGCAAGAGCCATTTTTTAGAATAGCGTCTGAGCCAATAAACACTTTATCCATCATTAGGTTTTTTCCAGAATGCCTTGAAATTAAAAACTCAGCAGACGAGTCAGTTACCATTGTTACTGGAATTTTATTCCTTAATAAATTTCTTGCTGTGATGTGTCCCTGAAAAAGCGGCCTTGTTTCTGTGTTAAATACATTAAATTTTTTACCTTGTTTTTTCGCCCGGACAAAAGAGGACTCAACCAAAGAAGAATGGCAATGAGTAAAAACATTATCGCCTCCAGAAACCAGCCTTGCTCCTAAAACAGATATTTTTTCTCTGGCAGAGCCCAAAATTTTTAAAAAATCATCAGCAGCTTTAATAAACTTATTTTTTATTTTCTTGGCGTCCCTTTCTTTGCTGATTTGCCAAAATAAAAACTTGCATGCATTTTTGGCTAACGGCTCTGTCGGCCTTAACAAAAGAAGTTCGCTTGCTGCTTTTTCAAGTTTCTTTTTAAACGCCTCAATATCATCAGCTTCCAACTGCTTGGCATATATTCTTAAGCAGGAAACCACAGATTTTGCTACAGCTGTCGCTCCTTGAATTTTTACCCCTTTGATGTCTTTTTTTGTTTTAGCAACAATATCCATTTTAGAAAAACATCCGTTGCCGGACGACTCTGCTTCTTAGATATAAATATATCACAAACCAAAAAAATTGCCATAAAACATCTTAACAATCTCTTTGTTTCCCAAATCAAAGACGGCTACATTTTTTGCCGCTTTTATTAGATTTGTTAGAAAGATTACCCTTTGCAAGATAAAATCGTGAAAACTTTGTCGCTTTCGTCTTTAACTTTGGGCCCAAAATCAGCGCTCTCAATCTCAATTTTATAGCCTTGGCCTTCGGGAACATTTTTTACTTCCCAAGGGACAAATCCTTCTCCTGGAGTACCGTAGTCGTTATAAGTAGCAGGAACAGAATTCATTCCTATATAATAATAAACAGAAGTTCCCATTGTTTCCCCTATCAGCCTTAAACTGACAGTTTCTACTCCTTTGCTTTCCCATCTAATGTTAAATTTGCCGCCTAAACAAACAGACTCGCCTCCGTTTGGAGAGATAATCCTGACATATCGTTCTGATTGTTCTGTAGGTTCTGTCCCAGAACCTTCTTGATAAAACGGCTCTTTGCCTCCCTTCTGATTTGACTCGTTCTCCTCAGCTGTTTCTTTGTCGAGCTGGGACTTCAAAGCGCTAATTTGCTGTTGTAATTTATTGTTTTGCAGCTGCATTGCCTTTTCTGCTTTTTCTAAAACAGTAAGATGCCATAGATACATCCCGCTGCCGATTATTAAAGCAATAACTATTGCCGTTATAATAACAATTAAATATTTTTTCATAAATCTTAAAAAGGCAGCTTGCCAAAAATAGCCTAATAGAAAATAAAAAGCGCAAAGAAGAGCAAGCAAACCAATTTAAACATCTGCCATTATTTTAGCAAAATTAGTCCACAGATTAAAGGCCTGGCTGTTAATGTAAAAAAAGAAATTTAAAAATGTAAAAGTTAGCAGGCAGGCTTTTGCCTTGCCTGTCTTTATTATTGCCTAAAATAATTTATAAAAACAATAAATAAGGCAACTGAAATAATGCCAATTACTGCGCCAA
>JAGGTS010000009.1 GCA_021163625.1 bacterium
AACAAATAATTTTTTTAAAAAAATGAGCAAAAAGGAAATTGTCTCTATTTTTTTAATTTTTATTTTGGGAATTTTTACAGGTTTTTTCCTCTTTTATTATTTAAATACTTCTAATTTAACTAACTTAGATAGAAACAATTATGTTAATGTAAGCCAGAACAAAGAAATCAAAGAACTTGAAAAAAATAAAGTTAGTTTTTTTACTGGCATTGCGGCTGAAACGGGAAACAATTTTTTTATCTTGAATGTTGATGACCAAGGACTTGAATTCAGCGGCGATAACGCGAGAAAAAAAATAAATATTAACCAATCAAGTGAAATTTTTGAGGTTAACAAAAAGGATTTGTCAACAGCAAGCAAAGAAAATGATTTGAAAAAGACAAAGATAGTTTTAAGCGACATAAAAAAAGGCGACCGGATAATTATAGTTTTAAGAAATTCCTTGGGCAAAGAGGCGCTAAAACAAAAAAAAGAGCTAAATGACAGCGAAGTCAAAGAAATAGTTAAAATAATAGGTTAATTACTGCAGAGGTGATATACATAGCGAGGTTTAGCCTTGCATAATTTTAGCCCGGCAATACTTAGTTGGGCTTTTTTAATTTGATAAATTGGAAAATTGTGTTTATAATAGAAAAAGTTTTGCAAAAACCAATATTTATATGTTTAAGAAAATTATTTTAAAAAACGGTTTGAGAATTATTTCTGTGCCAATGCGGGGGACGAAAGCTGTTACGGTTTTGGTTTTGGTTGGCGCTGGCTCAAAATACGAAACAAAAAAGACAAACGGCATATCCCATTTTTCAGAGCATATGTTTTTTAAAGGCACAAAGAAAAGGCCGTCAACTTTGGATATTGCCGAAACTTTGGATAAAGTTGGAGGAGCCTATAATGCTTTTACCTCAAAAGAGTTTACCGGATATTGGGCGAAAGTTTCTTCTAAAAATTATAATTTAGCCTTGGATTGGGTTTCTGATATTTTAATGAACTCAAAATTTGAGCAAGAGGAAATAAACAGGGAAAGGGGCGTGATATTGGAGGAATTAAATATGTATTTAGATACGCCGATGAAATATATTGAAGATTTATGGGAAATTTTGCTTTACGGCGACCAGCCCGCCGGTTGGACCGTTTTGGGCGAAAAAGAAAATATTTTACGGTTTCAAAGAAAAGATTTTGTGAACTATCTAAAAAATCATTACTCGGCCAGGAATACGGTGGTGGCTATTGCCGGAAATTTTAACCAAGAGGAATCAGTTAGGAGAATTAAAGGTTATTTCAGAAAAATTAATAAAAACAAACCGCAAGGCAAAAAGCCGGTCGCTGAAAAGCAGAACAAACCGCAAGTCTTGATAAAGTATAAAAAAACAGACCAAACCCATCTTTGTTTGGGCGTTAGGGCATATCATATTTTTCATCCTGACAAATACGCATTGGAACTTTTATCAATAATTCTTGGAGGCAATATGAGCTCACGCCTTTTTATTTCTGTTAGGGAAAGGAGGGGGCTTGCTTATTACATCCATTCGTCTGTTGAGAATTATACTGATTCGGGTTATTTAGTGGTTCAGGCAGGCATTCCCCATAACCATATTGCCCAGGTGACAAAGCTAATTCTGGAAGAATTCAGGAGAGTTAAAGAAAAGAAAATCCAAAAAACAGAGCTGCAAAAAGCAAAAGATTATTTAAAAGGAAATTCAATTTTAAGCTTAGAGTCTTCTGACAATAATGCTATGTTTTACGCTGGACAGGAGGTTTTAACCGGAAAAATTTTAACTCCCGAAGAAAAATTCAGGAAAATAGATAAAGTAACGGCTAACCAGATCCAAAAGGTTGCAAATGACATTTTTAGGAACAATAAATTGAATTTAGCAATGATTTCTCCTTTTAAGGGGAAAGAAAAGGTCGAGAAAATATTAAGAATATAATTCTGCTAATTTATTATGGAAAGCGAATCGTCAATTAATATAACTTGGTCTGCGATTTTTAAGATTTTGCTTGCGATTATTGTAATTTATATTCTTTATTTAGTGCAAAATATTGTTATTTGGCTTATTTTTGCTTTTATCATTGGAATCTTGTTTAATTTTCCTATAGACTATTTGGAAGACAAAAAAATCCCGAGGGTTATTGGCGCTATCCTTATTTATCTTGCAGTTTTCTCCCTTTTAGGATTTTTTGTTTATAAAACAGCTCCTCTTTTTCTTTCAGAGATTAGCGACTTTGTAAAAAATTTCCCAAGCCATCTTGAAAAAGCTTCGCCTCTTTTAGAAAAATTTGGCTTAGGAGCCATTAAAGCAAACCAGAGCTCTTTTGATATAATAATGGGTTATCTTCAAAAGGCAGGCAAGGGATTTTTTAATTCTATTTTTGTTATTTTCGGCAGCGTTACTTCCACTGTTTTTATCCTTTTTCTGGCTTTTTTTATTTCTTTAGAGAGAAATTTGGGAGGAAGAATTATACTTATGCTTTCTCCAGAAAAGCATAAAGAATATTTTAAAAACCTTTGGGAAAGGTCTAAACAGAAAGTTAGCGGCTGGTTTTTATCAAGAATTGCCGGCGTTATTTTTGTCGGCCTTTCAACCTTTATTGTTTTGAAGATATTAAATGTTGATTATAGCCTTACTTTAGGGCTTGCTGCTGGAATTTTTGACTTTATTCCGATTCTTGGCCCTTTTGCCATCGGTTTGATTATAACTTTGCTTGTCTATTTAAACTCAACCACCCAGGCAGTCTTTGTTTTAATAGCTTTTGTCATTATCCAAATTTTGGAAAATGACCTTGTTCTGCCGATTATTTACCGTAAAGTAGTTGATATGTCGCCTGTTGTTGTCTTGATTGCATTAGCCGTTGGCGGAAAACTTTGGGGAATTCTTGGGGCGATATTGTCAATTCCTTTAGCAGCTATTATTTTTGAAATTCTAAAAGATTACCTTAAAAGCAGAGAAAAGGGCAGCAGTGTTCAAACCGAGCAATTTGGCGCCAATAGTGATATATACTTGTAAATGCCAGATTTATAAGATTTTAATTTTACCTATCAGCCAATTTACTGACAAAACAAGAGCCAAAACGAGCGGTTGTTGCCAAATTGGTTGGATAGCACATTAATTATGAGCAGGCTATACATTGTTGCAACGCCGATTGGGAACCTTGGAGACATAAGTTTACGCGCCTTAGATGTTTTAAAGAAGGTTAATTTAATTTTGGCTGAGGATACTCGAGTTACTAGTAAATTATTGAGCCATTTTAATATAAAAAAAACTGTTTTGTCTTATCACCAGCACTCGAGGGCCAGCCAGATAGAACGCATTATTGATTTGCTTAACAAAGGAAATGACATAGCTCTTGTTTGCGACGCAGGCACTCCGGGGATTTCCGACCCGGGAAACGAACTGATAGAAAAAATATGCAAAGAAACAAGCGGCAATGTGGAAATTGTGCCCTGTCCTGGACCTTCTACTGTTACAACTGCAGCAAGCATTTCAGGGTTTCGGATGGACAAATTTTTATTTTTGGGATTTCCTCCGCATAAAAGGAAAAGAAAAAAATTTTTTGAGCAGGTTGTTAAATCAGAATATCCGGTTATTTTTTACGAGTCGCCTTACAGAATAATAAAAAGCTTAGAAGAGCTTTCAGATATTGCAAAAGGTTTTCAGAAAAAACTTAAAGTTGTTGTCTGCAGGGAACTTACCAAAAAATTTGAGACGGTTTACCGCGGCGACATTGCCAGCGCGCTCAAAAAAATTAGAGAAGGCAAAATAAAGGGAGAATTTGTAATAGTTGTTAAAAATAATTAAAATATTTTATTGGAAAAATTATGCCAAGGAAAAATTTTTTTATTACAACTGCAATAGATTATGTTAATGATAAGCCCCATATAGGGCATGCCTTGGAAAAGATTCAAGCCGATGTTTTAGCCCGTTATCATCGGCAGATAGGGGATAATGTTTTCTTTTTAAGCGGGGCAGACGAGAACAGCCTAAAAAATGTGCGTTCAGCTGAAAAGGAAGGAATAAAAGTTGAGGATTTGGTCAAAAAAAATAGCGGCCGTTTTTATAAGTTAAAAGAGGTTTTTAATTTGTCTTATGATGATTTTATCAGAACTACTTCAGAAAAGCATAAAAATGGAGCTCAAAAAATATGGCAGGCTTGCAAAAAAGATATTTATAAAAAGCGTTACAAGGGCCTTTATTGTGTTGGCTGCGAAGCTTTTTATAAAGAAGAAGAATTAGAAAACGGCCTTTGCCCGGAGCATAAGACAAAGCCAGAACTTGTTGAAGAAGAGGATTATTTTTTTAACCTTTCCAAATACCAAAATAGGATGAAAGAAATTATAAAAAATGACCAGGTTAAGATAATCCCTGAATCAAGAAAAAATGAAGTTCTAAGCTTTATAAATTCCGGGCTTTCGGATTTTTGTATTTCCCGTTCAGCGGCAAGGGCTCATGGTTGGGGGATTGATGTTCCTGGCGATTCTTCCCAAAAAATATGGGTTTGGTTTGACGCTCTTTCAAATTATATTAACGCTTTAGGATATGCAGATAACGGCAAAAAATTTAATGAATTTTGGCAGGGTGAAAACAAAAAAGTTATCCATGTTATAGGAAAAGGAATTTTAAGATTCCACGCTATTTATTGGCTTGCGATGCTTATTTCTGCCGGCTTGAAATTGCCTGATGAAATTTTTGTCCATGGATATATTACTGTTGATAGATATAAAATGTCAAAGAGCATAGGCAATGTTATTGACCCTTTTGAACTGGCAGAGAAATATGACCCAGAAGCAATTCGTTATTTCCTGTTAAGGGAATTTTCTCCCATTGAAGATGGAGATTTCAGCTATAATCGCTTTGAAGAAAGGTATAATTCAGATCTTGCCTCTGGGCTTGGAAATTTGGTGGCAAGAGTTTTGACAATGGCAGAGAAATTAAAACCAGAAATAGAAAAGGGAACAGCCAAAGAGCCAACTAACCAAGGTTTCAAAAAGATAATTTCTTTTCTTTGGGAGAAAAGAAAAAACTCGTTAGAAAATTTTAAATTTAACGATTCTCTATCAGCAATATGGGAATTGGTTTCTTTTTCTGACAAATATATTGAGAAAAATAAGACTTGGCAAGAATCTAACAGACAGGCCGAACATATTGTTAATTTGCTAATTGCCTTAGCTAATATCGCTGAGATGATAAAGCCTTTTTTACCGAAAACCTCAGAGAAAATTTTTGGACAGTTAGGGGTTAAATTTGAAGAGGAAATCTGGAATTTTAAAATAAACAAGGGGAAACCTTTGTTTCCAAGGCTTTAAATTGTTTTATATGGATATTTTAATTGACAGCCATGCTCATTTAAATTTTGATGTTTTCAATCAAGACAGGGAAAAAATTATTAATGAATGCCTGAATAACAACGTTTGGGTTATAAATATCGGGACAAATTATTTTACTTCCAAAAAGGCGGTTGAAATTGCTGAAAATTACCAAAAAGGAGTTTGGGCG